>JAEESD010000134.1 GCA_016286145.1 Bacteroidales bacterium
AATCAAGACCAAGGCTTATGAGAGTCCAGTAAACACCGGCGGAGCCCTGCCATCCCGATGCCGGCTTTATCTGAGAATCGGACAGCTTCCAGGTATCCATAGGTGAGATGCCGGATGTGTTGGAGATGAGATGTATGTTCTGTCTCATCGAGTTGAAACCAGCCTTTATGGTGAAGGTCTCGGTAGGGGAGTATTTACTGGAGAAGCGTAATTCCGGACCCAGGTAAATCTTATTGTCTTTCTGGGATACAAAGCCCAGGAGGCGTGCTCCGGCTTCTACAGAGAATTGGTCGCTGATCCTGAAGAGGTCAGAGGCGAATATTGCGGGTTCAAATCCTTTTTCCTGAGGAAGTCTGTCTCTCAGGACAGAATACTCGCCGAAAGGTTCCCTGATTCCGGGCTCCATTATGTAGTCTATTACCTGTCCTCCGAGGCTTACTTCGTGTTGGTCGAAGGTGTTTTTCCACCAGCCCTTCAGGAAAGCCTGGTTGATCTGGGTAGTAAGGTCGTAGGCGGCATAGGGCCAGGAATGGTCTCCCGTCTGATTGGTGTATCGGTCGTATCCGGCAGCGACCTGCCACGAAGCGGAGTCAAACCCTTTGTGGCGATAGATAACGGAACCGTTGAGATTCGCATAATTGCTGGCGACCTGCTGGGCAAGATCGAAGCGGTCACGGGCCAGATAGAATGAGAGCTGAAGATTGTCCGAGGAGTTGAAACGGTGTGTGAGTCCTGCGTTTATGTCGTAGAAACCGGCCTGAGCTCCGGCGTAGGAGCTGCTTGCCGGCAATCTTTTCAGAATCCAGTCAGAGTATGTTGCTCGCGCTCCGAGAACAAGGGTCGTTTTGTTTTTGATAATAGGACCCTCGAGCTGGAAACGGCTGGTAAGGACTCCGATTCCGATGGAACTTCTGACTCTCTGGGGATCGCCTTCCTTGGAAGTGACTTTCATTACGGAAGAAAGCCTGCCTCCGTATTCGGCGGGAACTGATGATTTGTAGACATCAACTCCGCTGACTATATCCGGATTGAAGGAAGAGAAAATACCGAAGAGGTGGCTGGGATTGTAGATGGTGTTTTCGTTGAACAGAATCAGGTTTTCGCCGGCCGATCCGCCTCGTACGTTGAAACCTCCCGAAGCCTCTCCTACAGACTTGATTCCCGGCAGGGTCAACACCGCCCTAACTACATCTCCTTCGCCGAAGGCGCTAGGGATCTTTCCCATAAAGCGGGTGCTGATAGACTCGATTCCGAGGGCGGTAGTATGGTGTTTCTCCATACTGTTCGCGGAGATGACGGCTTCCTTAAGAAGGGTCACCTGGTCGTTCATCATTACGTCGAGCGACCCGTCTCCGTCTATCTGGACGTGGAACTCGAGCTCTTCCTTGCTCTCATAGAGGAAGTGGAGGGTGTTCTCTCCTTTTGGAAGTACCAGACTGTAGAAGCCCTTGGCGTCTGTAGTAGAGTATGTCTGGGTATTCTCGTCGAAGACGACCGCGCCCTGGAGGGGATCATCTGTCTCGAATTCTATTACCTGGCCGCTGACTTTCGCAGTCTTTTTGGAGTTTTGTTCGCCGATGGTGTATATCTTATTCTTGTAAGATGCGGTCTGATGGTGCATTCCATACTGAACGGCTGAGGTATCGTCCTGAACCTCGCTGAAATAACCATCTGGGAGCTGGGCGTCTTCCTTGACGGGCTCAGCCTGGCTGAGTGTTCCGCTGGGATTGGGATCCGGACGCCAGGTGTCCAGCAGGGGAGAAATGAGCGGCTCTCCGGATGTCTCCTGCCTTGTAAGCCTTCTGGCCTTGCCTTTCGAAATCTTCTGAAGTTCGCCCTCGGAGGTAAGGAGGTAGTAAAACTCTTCGGGTCTGAAGAAATGGATAATGGACGCATCGTAGTCGGGATCGTAGTAACCGATTCCGAAACGGTTCTGGTTGGCGGTGGAGGAGGTGAAGAATTTTTGGACGTGGAAAAGGATGGGCTCTGGACCGTCTTTGAGGACCTTGAAGAAGCCCTCGGGAGCATTATCCCAGCCAAGGTACTGAAGGTTGACGTAAAGATCGCCATTCATAGATACCCAGGCGATCTGGTCTCTGTACAGAACTACAATCGATCTGGTCCCCGGAGGGATGATCTGAATATCCTGCTTGTAGGCGTCGATATTCATCAGGACGTCGTCGTAATTCTTGCCGTTGTAACGTATGCTGCCGGAGGTGTAATCTTTAGTCTCCCAGAAGACGTGTCCGTTGTACCTGAACGGATATATCACGGGATACTTTCCCCTATAGAGGGCAGAGGACCCCTGAGAGAAAAGAGATGCTGCTGAGAACAGCAGCAAACAAACCACTACTAACCATTTCTTCATGCTACAAATGTAAGAAAAAAAAGTTACCCTGATACTTTTGTACCAGGGTAACTATAAAGAAAATATCAAAAGATTTATGAGAGACGTTTTTCGAGTCTTTCGCGGATAGCCTTGAGGAACTGGGCAGATGAAAGCTGGGTAGGTGTGATGCCCTCCATAAGACCTACGAGGTCCTTGGTCGCAAGGCCGTCGTTGAGGGTGTCGAAGCAAGCGCCTTCGAGCTGATCTGCGTAGTTCTGGAGTTCGGGCAGGTTGTCCATCTCGCCCCTCTTGCGGAATGCTCCGCTCCAGGCAAAGATAGTAGCGATAGGGTTGGTCGAGGTTTCTTCGCCCTGGAGATACTTGTAGTAGTGACGGGTGACGGTTCCGTGGGCAGCTTCATACTCGTACTTGCCGTCCGGGCTTACGAGGACCGAGGTCATCATTGCGAGCGAGCCGAATGCGGTCGAGACCATATCGGACATCACGTCGCCGTCGTAGTTCTTGCAGGCCCAGATGAAGCCGCCTTCGCTGCGCATTACGCGGGCGACTGCGTCGTCGATAAGGGTGTAGAAGTACTCGATTCCTGCCTCTGCGAAGCGGTCCTTATACTCGGCGAACACTTCCTCGAAGATAGCCTTGAAGCGGCCGTCGTACTTCTTGGAGATGGTGTCCTTGGTAGCAAACCAGATGCTCTGCTTAAGGCTGAGAGCGTACTGGAAGCAAGAGTGGGCGAAGCTGCGGATAGATTTGTCCGTATTGTGCATACCCTGGAGGACGCCGGGTCCCTTGAGTTCCTGGACAACTACTTCCTGTTTCTTTCCGGATTCGCCTTCGAACACGAGTTTTGCTACGCCGGGCTCATCGGCTACGATCTCGACGCTCTTGTAGACGTCGCCGTAGGCGTGACGGGCGATGGTGATGGGCTTTTTCCAGAATTTGACCGCCGGGTGGATGGTAGGGATGGTGATGGGGGTGCGGAAGACTGTTCCGTCAAGAGTCGAGCGGATGGTGCCGTTCGGGCTCTTCCACATCTGGTGGAGCTTGTACTCGTCCATACGCTGGGCGTTGGGGGTGATGGTGGCACACTTTACACCTACGCCAAGTTTCTTGGTCGCGAGGGCGGCTTCTACCGTCACCTTGTCCTCGGTCTTGTCGCGGTTGGGCAGGCCCAGGTCGTAGTACTCTGTCTTAAGGTCGACGAAGGGAAGGATGAGCTCATCCTTGATCATCTTCCAGAGTATTCTTGTCATCTCGTCGCCGTCCATTTCGACGATCGGGGTAGTCATTTGGATCTTTTTCATTATTTGCGGTTTTTATAATAATTCATAAGACAGCCGTCTGCGAGAATCTGGCGCTCGTCGGCGGTGAGGTTCTGGAAATAGAGGTGAATAGGCTTGACGCCGCTCTTGGTGATAACCTGAGCGCCGATTTCCTCCTTGCCTTCGAGGATGGCCTTGCGGATTCCGGGAACGAACACGCAGTCGCCGACCTCATAGTCGAAGGCGGTCTCAGGGGCGATCGTGAAGGGGAGGATACCCCAGTTGATGCAGTTGCTGCGGTAGCGCTTGGTAGCGTACTCGTAGCAGATATTGGCATCGCCGCCGAGAACCTTCTGGCAGGAAGCGGCCTGTTCGCGGGCGGAGCCATCGCCGGGCTTGTTTGCGAAAACGCAGGAGCCGAAGGAGGTATCGGAGGCGCTTGCTCCGACCGTCTTTAGGGCCGCGGCCAGATGCTCGCTTACCTTGCCTTCACGGCGCTCGAGATCCTGGGCCTGGATGTTCTTAGACAGACCGACATAGTCCGGGCAGCGCCTTGAGAGGGCGAACTCGCTGAGCTTGAGCGGGTTGGAACGGTAGCTCGAAGTCTCGCCCGAAGGGATGAGCTCGTCGGTGGTAGTCACCGGGTCGTGGATAACGGCCGCGAGCTCGAGGAGCATATTCTCCTGCATCTCATACATCTTGGGCCAGTCCTTGATGTTGGGTCCATAGCGGAGCTCCACACTCAGATCGGCCTTGCCGAAGCCCTCGTAGCAGCGGCTCTTGTAGATACGGCCGTCGAAGCTGTAAGGCTTGTGGGTATCCTCATACTCGATGTCGGT
>JAEESD010000016.1 GCA_016286145.1 Bacteroidales bacterium
CGAACTTGTCGCTATTTTCGGCAACTTCGTTAACCGCGCGGTAGTCCTGACCCACAAATATTTCGACGGTAAGGTTCCAGCTCTCGGAGAGCTCCAGGACATAGACAGAGAGACTCTCGGCGAAATCCCGGCCCTTCGCGAGTCGCTGGAGAAGAATCTCGAGAATTACCGCTTCCGCGAGGCTCTCAAAGACGCGATGGGAATAGCCCGAGTCGGCAACAAATACATCTCCGATACCGAGCCTTGGAAGGTTGCGAAGACTGATATGGCCCGTACCGGGACTATCCTGAACGTGTGCCTTCAGATATGCGCGGACCTCGCGATCGCCTTCGAGCCGTTCACCCCGTTCGCTGCGCGTAAACTGCGCGACATGATCGATTCTCCGCTCGAGTGGGATCTGCTCGGCCGCTCGGACATCCTTAAAGCCGGCCATCAGATCGGAGAGCCTCAGCTCCTCTTCGAAAAGATCGAGGACGATGCTATCCAGGTCCAGCTCGACCGCCTCGCCGCTATCCGTGCGGCCAAGGAGGCGGAGGCCAAGGCAGCCGCGGCAGCAGAAGCCGCGGCCCACGTCGAACCGCAGAAAGCGGAGGTTACTTTCGACCAGTTTGAGGCGATGGATATAAGAACAGCTACAGTTTTAGAGGCGGAAAGAGTACCAAAAACAGATAAATTGCTTAAATTAACCATTGAAACCGGAATTGACCGGAGAGTTATAGTCAGCGGAATCGCCGAATACTATACTCCGGAAGAGATGGTAGGAAAGCAAATTTGTATTTTGGCAAACCTCGCTCCGCGCGTGATACGCGGGATAGAATCGAAGGGAATGATACTTATGGCCCGTCAGGGAGACGGAAAGATGAGAATCATTACCCCAGAGGAAGCCCTCGTAAATGGAGCGACCATAGGATAATTACTTTTTTACTAACTATATTGTTTAACTTTCTAAAACCAAATCAAAATGAAAAAAGGTTTACTCGTAGTAGCGGCAGCAGCTATGCTCCTTGCCCCTTCTTGTGCAACTCTTAAGGGTCTGTTCGGCGGCGCAGTCGGCGGCGCAGCAGTAGGTGCAGGTATCGGCTACCTCATCACCGGCGACTCTGAGGGCGCTCTCAAGGGAGCTGCTATCGGTGCGGGCGCAGGCGCAGCAGTAGGAACTACCGTAGGCGCTGTCATGGACAAGAAAGCAAAGGAACTCGAGAAGATCGAGGCCGCAAAGATTGAGACCATCACCGACGCCAACGGCTTCGAGGCTATCAAGGTCACCTTCGCCAGCGGTATCATGTTCGACTTCAACTCTACCGAGCTCAGCGCAGAGTCCAAGGAATCTCTCAAGACCTTCGCTACTGTTCTCGAGGATCTCGGCTCCAACGCCGACATCACAATCCTTGGCCACACCGACAATGTCGGAACCGCCGAGGCAAACGAGAAGGTCTCCCAGAAGAGGGCAGACGCAGTTAAGAAGGAGCTCAAGAAGAACGGTATGGATGCAAATCACCTCTATGCCCAGGGTCTTTCCTTCAACAAGCCCGTTGCTGACAACGACACAGAAGAAGGCCGCGCCAAGAACCGCCGCGTTGAGATCTACATCACCGCGAACGAGGATATGGTAAAGGCAGTCGAGGCCGGAACCCTCAAGTAGTTCAGGCTCTCTGCAATTCTAAATAAACAGGTCTCGGTTATTCCGAGACCTGTTTTGTTGTGATGCCAAGCTGGTGGAGCCGGTCTACGAAGTAGGATTCGAAGTCGGCTTCAACGATGTTTCGTGAGAAGTTCAGGTAAAGATTACCGTTGTAGCCGACAGCGGCAGCTGCTCCCGGGGTGCCTCTCTGGCGACCGAGCATAAAATCCATTTCGCGGACGTACTGCTTCATCGAGTCGGGCAGTACTACGTTGCCGAGGTTGGAGAAAGTCTGGGAAAAGAGTTTGTCTCCTTTGATTTTGCAGACAGTGTCGATCGCGTACCTCTTTATGAAAAGGGGAATCATCGCAATGGCAAAATTGTTTTCGAGGGCGACATTTGCTGCCACCTTCCTCTCGAGCTCGCTCCTCAGGACGAGGTGACGCTTCTGGGCGGATACATTTTCGAGTATTTCCTCGAATGAGAAATATCCGTTCGATACATCTACTCCCAGATTAACGTAGGAGGAGAAGTTGCGAAGAGTCCTGCCTCCGAAGATAGGACGGAGGTTTACGGGGACACTAACCTTGATGGTAGATTTTTTCGTCTTGCGGTGGTCGTGTTTGTGGACCTCCTGGATTGCGCTTACCATCGCAGCGGTGATAAGTTCGGTTACGGTGCAGGAATACTTGGAGGTCACGGTCTTGAGCTCGTCGAAAGGAACGATCACTCTTTCGTTGTGGAGAGTTCTGTATCCTACCTTGTGACCGCAGGCGTGGTATGCGCTGCCGTTCTGATCCATCTCGCCTTTCTTTCCGCTGAATTCGGTGAAGCAGTCTTCCGACTCCCTCTTGGAAGGAGTGTCGGTAGGATCGAGGATAAGCTCGTTGTAATCGATTTTGATTCCGTAACGGAGTCTCAGATACTCGGCCGTAAGGGTAAGAAGGAAGGTCTGTCCTCCCTTGCCGTCTGCGAGGGCGTGGAAAACGTCCAGGACGATACGGCAGTCATCTACGCTGACCTTGAAAAGGAAGCCGCCGTGGAATTTGTAACCGAAGGGGGAAAGCGAAGTATATTCGCCTACTATAGGAAGTTTATTCAGTTCTTTCAGATACCACCAGAAAGCGCCGTTTTTGAGGGTGCAGCCGAAGCTGGGGATTCTTTTTACTGTATTATTGAGTGCCTGCTGGAGGTAGTTGACGTTGACGGGTTCGGAAAGAGTTACGCTCTGCCTGAAAAGGGAAGCGTACTTCTTGGTAAGCGAGGCAGGGTAAATGTTCGACGCGTTGTCGAGTCTCATCGTGATTGCTGTCATTGCTTTACATTTCGTTTTAACGAATGCAAAGGTATCGTGCGCCTGCGGCTCGCGGAAGAAAATGTCACACACCCTGCTGGAATGTGACGTAAGGCTTGTTTTGGTGATTAAATCGTTCTATTTGGGCTGAAATTCGGGAGCCCGGGATTTCATCCCTTTCGAAGATGTTACAAATACACGAGTTTTGAAACCTTGCCGGGAGAGAAAGTCCGGACTGCCATTTTGTGTAGATCTTCCGCCGTAATAGCATCAATCAGAGCGCGGGTTTGCTCGTCCTTCATTATCTTCCCGAACGAGATCATGCTCTTTCCCATCGACAGACACTGGGTTTCTCCGCCTTCGCCGCTGATGGCGAGCTGGCCGAGTAGTTGTTTCTTTGCGGCCTTCAATTTGGCTTCGCTGAGAGGGGCCGAGCAGATTTTCGCGAGAATGCGCTCTACCGCGCGAAGACATTTGGCGAGATTCTCCTTCTCGCAGCCCAGGCTGATGGTGATCATGCCGGTTTCGCGGAACTGGGCGTACGCACATTCGATAGAGTAAACCCATCCGTGTTTCTCGCGAAGGTAGGCCCCAAGCATACTGTTCGACGATGGACCTCCAAGGATGTTGGTAAGCAGCGCCGCGGTCACCCTTTCGCTGTCCGGGTTGTAGAGCGACGGGGCCTCCGCCCCAAGCAGCGCGTTTGCTTCGTGGTTGTGTTTGTCTTCGGTAATATCGAAATGCCGTGAAGAAGATACCCGGTCTTCGCCGGGTATGACCGTCTGGTCTTCGCCGGGCGTTATATATTTTCCCGCAAGGGCGAGCATCTGCCTTTCCAGCTTTTCTTCATCTCCTGAGGCTACGATACAAAGCGCCATGTTGGAAGGGATGAAGTTGCGGCGGTAGTAGGCCTTCAGGTCTTCGACGGTGATGCTGCCTACGGACTCCACTGTTCCGAGTATGAGCCTGCCGAGAGGGCTACCCTCAAAAAACCGGCTTTCGAAAGTGTCGAATATGTCGTCTGAAGGGCTGTCCTTATAGGAGATGATCTCATCTATAATGACCCCGCGTTCGGTTTCGATTTCGTGTTCGGGGAAGGTCGCTCGAGTCGCGATTTCCATAAGAAGCCCGACTGCTTTCCAGATATCTTCGCGAAGGACTGTGGCGTGGAGGACGATCTCTTCCTTGGTCGTATATGCGTTGAGCTCGCCGCCGAGCCGGTCGAGGTAGGAATTGATTCTCGCGGCGCTGAAATGCTTCGTGCCCTTGAAAATGGTGTGCTCTACGAAATGGGCCGTACCCTGGGGAAGATCCCCCTCCGCCCGGGTCCCGCAGCGTACGCTTAGCGAACAGTACGCGACTTTACTCGCGCTGCTCTTAACCGCAAAACTCAGCCCGCTCTCACTTCTTCCGCTTCTCATCCTTGTAGTCGTGTTCTCTGCGTATGGATTTTATCGCGCTTTTCGAGAAACCGCGTTTGCCGGGTTTGTTGTATCTGCGTGATTGGTAGTAATAGAGGTCGTGTGTGTCTGCCGCGACTATGAAATTGAAACATCTGGCGCCCCGGGACGGCTCGGCCGGGGAGATGCTGAATGCGATAAGGGCTTCGGGGCAGCCGGCATCAAACAGGCTGTCTGCGGCGAAATTGTCCGTCGCTATGATTCCGGGGAAGATGACTGCTATGGAATCGCGCTCGGGGAAATCGGCGTCCAGATCGTCGCGGGCTATATAAATCTTTTGCTTTCTCGCTTTCGAAAGGTTGCCGTTGTAATATGAGAGACCGAAAATATTGGTGGCTGAGTTGGTGAAGGACTCCTCTACGAAGAACTGGATTATGTCCAGCAAGGCGGGGAGGTAGACGAACTCGCGGCCGGAGGTGATGGTGACCGGGGAGAAGGGGATGCTTACTACCTCGAGCTTTCCTTCCAGACTGCGGAAGGAATCATCGTTTCCGCCCTTGAGAAGAGACAGGTAGGCGAGACCCGATTTGTCCTGAGAAAGGTAGAGGAAATAGTAGGCGGAATCGTTCTTTAAGGCCTCGAAATCCTCGGGGTCGCAGAACTCGAAGGGGGAGATTCTCCAGCGCCGGCGGACCTCCTCGCGAAGAGCTATATCCAGCAGGCTGTCTCCGCTCAGGACTACCTTTGTGGTTTTGGTCTGGAAATCGGCAAGCCTGGCCTTGCGGGTGTAGATGCGGCCCTGGCCGAAGGCCTCCGGGCCCACGGCAAATGTCAACAAAACGACCGCTATCAAATATTTTATACACCTAGCTCTCATCTCGGGCAAAGTTAGCCAAAAATGATTAAATTTGTAAGCTATGTCAGATTATATCGTATCAGCCAGAAAGTACCGTCCGGACTCCTTCGGGACGCTCGTCGGTCAGGACAATATCGCCAGGACCCTGAAGAACTCCATCATCAGGGGTCAATTGGCCCACGCCTACCTCTTCTGCGGTCCCCGCGGAGTCGGAAAGACTTCGACCGCGAGAATCTTCGCAAAAGCGATCAACTGCTCCAACCCTTCCGCGGAGATGGAACCCTGCGGAGAGTGTGAGTCCTGCCTGTCGTTTGCCGAAGGGCGTTCTTACTGTATCCGCGAGCTCGATGCCGCCTCCAACAACGGAGTCGACGACATCAAGGCCCTGATGGACCAGGTCCAGATCCCGCCCCAGGTCGGAAAATACAGCGTCTATATCATCGATGAGGTCCATATGCTCTCGCAGTCGGCCTTCAATGCCTTCCTCAAGACCCTTGAGGAGCCGCCGTCCCACGCGATCTTCATACTGTGTACGACGGAAAAACATAAGATTCTTCCGACTATCCTTTCCCGCTGCCAGACTTATGATTTCAACCGCATCAGCGTACCGGACATAGTCGCGAACCTGCGTATGGTAGCAGGAAAAGAAGGAGTGAATGTTGAAGATGAGGCGCTGCACGTCATAGCCCGAAAGGCAGACGGCGCAATGAGAGACGCCCTGACTATCTTCGATCAGACAGTAGCCTTCTGCGGAACCGATATAAAGTACGAGGATGTCCTGAAAAATCTCAACGTTCTCGACTATGAATATGGCTTTAAGATAGTGGATGCCGCCCTTGCCGGGGACTATACTTCCGCGCTGCTGACCTTCGATGAAATACTCGCAAAGGGCTTCAACGCCCAGTATTTCATTTCCTCTCTCGGCGGACATCTCCGCGATCTGCTGGTCAGTCGTACGGGTGGGCTGGAGAGTCTTCTTGATTTCCCGGAAAGCCTTAGGAAGCGTTACCGCGAACAGGCGGAGCGTTGTTCCGTAAAGTTTATATACGACGCTCTCGGAGTGACTACCTCCTGCGAAGCCGGTTACAAAGCCGCGGCAAATCAGCGGCTCCACATCGAGTACGCCCTGATGCGCCTCTGCTTCCTTCAGGCCGCCCCCGCTACCGATGCGAAACCGACTAAAGTCATGGCCGACTCCGATCGGCCATCTAAGACCCCCGATCAGGTCGGGGGTGACGATAAACCAGTAGAGCCGCGAAGCGGCGGGGGTGAAAAGCTCGAAGAGCCAAGCGAGCCGAAACCAATGGTCGTCGAAGAAAAACCTGCAGCCAGGCCACGCCCTGTAAAAACTCCTGCTTCATTATCCCTTGGCTCATTAATTGCAGAGGCAGAGAGCGCTGCTTCTGGCGAGACGGAAGACCGTTCCGCAGATCCGATTCCTGACGACGAACAGATCATCGCAAGGTGGAAAGACCTGGCTGAGAAGTATGCCGCTAAACCTCGTCTTGCGAGCGCCATCCAGAATGCTAAGCTCGAACTCTCCGAGTCAGACGGCGTGAAGGTTGTGCTCTTCAAGGTGGTGGCAGAGAATCAGAGAGACTGGATACGCGCCAACATGCTTTCTCAGATGGAGAAAGAGTTCCGCGATCTGCTCGGGACTTCGAAAGTCCGCCTTGAGGTAGGAGTTGTCCCTCAGGAAGCTCAGGAAAAAGTAGTTTATATGGATGCGGACAAAGCAAAGGTCCTTATGTCTGAAAATCCTGAAGCGAAACAGTTTATAATCGACCTCGAACTCGACACGAACTAAAATATGAAACTGCGTTGTGAAAACCTGGTTAAAAAGTATGGCATCCGAACTGTCGTGAAGGGTGTCTCGATGGAAGTAAACCAGGGTGAGATAGTTGGTTTTCTCGGCCCAAACGGAGCCGGAAAGACTACCAGCTTTTATATGATCACCGGCCAGATCGTCCCCAACGACGGCCACGTCTATCTGGACGAAACCGAGATCACTAAACTCCCTATGTACAAGAGGGCCCAGATGGGCCTGGGTTATCTTCCTCAGGACGCTTCCGTCTTCAGGAAGATGACGGTGGAGGGAAACATCCTCTCCGTGATGGAAATGAAAGGAGTGCCGAAAGCCCGCCGCGAAGAGCGTCTTGAGGAACTCATCACCGAGTTCAACCTCTCGAAGGTCCGCAAGTCGCTCGGTATCCAGCTCTCCGGAGGCGAACGCCGCCGCTGCGAGATAGCCCGAGCGCTCGCGATCGATCCTAAGTTCATCCTTCTCGATGAGCCTTTCGCCGGAGTCGACCCTATCGCCGTAGAGGATATCCAGTATATCATCGCCAAACTTAAGTACAAGAACATCGGAGTCATCATCACCGACCACAACGTAGGCGAGACCCTCGCTATCACAGACCGCGCATACCTGCTCTACGAAGGAACCATCCTCCAGCAGGGTACCCCGGAGGCCCTTGCGGCAGATGAAGACGTACGTACGAAGTATCTCGGCGCAGGCTTTGTCCTGAAGCGCTCCGTCAGTGTCGAAAGAGCCGCCGCAGACCACGAAAAAGAACTCGCAGCCCAGAAGCAATGAAAATACTTATCATAGACGACGAACGCTCCATCCGCAATTCCCTGCGGGAGATCCTTTCCGACGAAGGCTACGAAGTCGAAGTCGCGGAAGACGGAGCCGAAGGCCTTAAGGCCGCGACCGCATCGCATTACGATGTCATCTTCTGCGACATCAAAATGCCGGTGATGGACGGAACTGAAGTCCTTTCCAAACTCGCTGAAGAAGAGATCGACAGCGCGGTGGTGATGATCTCCGGCCACGCCGACATCGGTACCGCGGTAGATTGTATCAAGAAAGGCGCCTTCGATTTCATCGAGAAGCCGCTTGACCTGAACAGAATCCTCATCACTATAAAGAACGCGACAGACAAGGCTACCCTTACTACTCAGAACAAGGTCCTGAAGAAGAAGGTGTTCGGAACGGCACGTATGATAGGGGAGTCCGCCCCTATGCAGCATATCAGGGACATAGTCGCGAAGGTAGCGGCGACGCCTGCGAGGGTGCTGATCGAAGGGCCCAACGGCTCCGGAAAGGAGCTGGTGGCCCGAAGCCTCCACGCCCAGAGCGACCGCGCCGCCGCGCCATACATTGAGGTAAACTGCGCGGCTATCCCTTCCGAACTTATCGAAAGTGAGCTCTTCGGCCACGAAAAAGGCTCGTTCACTTCCGCAATCAAGCAACACAAAGGAAAGTTCGAACAGGCAGACGGCGGTACCCTTTTCCTCGACGAAATCGGCGATATGTCGCTGGCGGCCCAGGCTAAGGTGCTCCGCGTACTTCAGGAAAACAAACTCAGCCGTGTAGGCAGTGATGCAGATATCAAAGTAGACGTACGCGTTATAGCTGCTACCAATAAAGATCTTACTAAAGAAATCGCGGAAGGCAATTTCCGCGAGGACCTCTATCACCGCCTCAGCGTCATCGTGATCAAAGTCCCGTCGCTGGACGAGCGTAAGGAAGACATTCCTCTTCTCGTGGATTATTTTGTGGAGCAGATTTGCTCCGAGACGGCTATGCCCCGAAAGAGTTTCAGCCCCGAAGCGGTTAAGGCCCTTCAGGAGCGTTCCTGGAAAGGCAATATCCGCGAGCTCAGAAACGTTGTGGAGCGTCTGCTGATCCTTGGCGAAGACGTGATTACCCCTGATAATGTAAAAGAGTACGTATAACAACAATATGATAGTTCCCGATATTATCATCGCAATCGACGGCTTTTCCAGTACCGGAAAGAGCTCGTTCGCAAAGCTTATGGCAAAGGAGCTCGGCTTCCTCTATCTGGACTCTGGCGCCCTTTACCGTGGAGTTACTCTCTTCGCTCAGGAAGAGGGCTTTATCAATAAGGAAAACGAGATCAGCCCCGCTCTCGAGGCCGCTCTCGAAGGGCTTGACCTTTGGTTCGCTACAGACAACAGGACCTTTATCGGTGAGCGCTGTATCGAGAAGGAAATTCGCTCGATGGAAGTCTCCAGCCAGGTCAGCCCTATCGCGACCGTGCCCTATATCCGCCGTTTCGTGGACGCTAAACTCCACGAACTCGCGAAGGGCGGCCGCGTCATAATGGACGGCCGCGACATCGGAACTACCGTCTTCCCGAACGCCGAGATCAAGATCTTTATGACCGCAGATCCGGACGTCCGTGCCCAGCGCCGCTACGACGAACTGGTGATGAAGGGCGAAAACCCGAATCTCGACGAGGTTAAGGAAAACCTCCGTCAGCGCGATTATATAGACTCACATCGCGAGACTTCGCCCCTCAGCCGTGCGAAAGATGCTTTCATCCTCGACAACTCGAATATGACTATAAGCGAGGAAGTCGCCTGGGTGAAGGGCCTTATCAAGGGAAAGTTCAATATCTACGATGATTAAGAAGGTCGAGATTGACTCGAGCGGCGGCTTTTGCGGCGGAGTGATCCGCGCGATAAGCGGCGCCGAGGACTTTCTCGCTTCGCACCCTGGCCGGACCCTCTATTCGCTCGGCCCCGTGGTCCACAACGAATCCGAACTCGAGCGCCTGTCCTCCCTTGGGCTCGAACCCGTCAGCGCGGCCGAATTGGAGCAGATGGGCGGCGAGGGCAGGACGGTGATCATCCGTGCCCATGGCGAAGCCCCCTCTACCTCCGCGAACCTCCGCCGTCTCGGCTTCGAGATTATCGACTGCACCTGCCCCGTGGTCCTTGGGATTCAGCGCAAGATCGCGGCCGCGCCGGGCGACGTCATCATTTATGGGAAGAAAGGCCATCCCGAGGTGATCGGGCTGGTCGGCAACGCGCGCGGCCGCGTCTGGGTCGTCGAAAATGCGGACCAGGCCCGCGAACTGCTCTCCCTCCCCGACGGGCCGGCAGGCGATGCCGATGTCTTCTCGCAGACGACGATGAGCCCGGTGGGTTACGAAGAGGTGTGCGGGTTGCTGGCTGGCGGCCTTCCGGGGCTGCGGATACACCGCACCATCTGCCGCCAGGTCGCAACCCGCCACGACGCCCTCGCGGAGTTTGCCCGCTCGCACGACGCGATAGTGTTCGTCACTGGCAAAGCCAGTTCGAACGGCCGCGTCCTGAGCGAGCTCTGCCGCTCGGTCAACCCCCGCACCTATGTAGTTGGAGGCGTCTCGGAAATCGATCCGACCTGGTTCCGCCCCGGCGATACGGTCGGCGTCTCCGGCGCCACCTCTACTCCCCGCTGGCTATTGGAAAAAGTTGCAGATTTTATTTATATTTGTACGATTTAGCTAATTCAATTCAATACTTATATGGCAACAACAGCTGATTTCAAAAACGGACTTTATCTCAAGTTTAACGACAAACCGTGTATGATCGTATGGTTCCAGCACGTAAAGCCTGGCAAGGGCCCCGCTTTCGTGAAGACCAAACTCCGCAACCTGGAGAACGGCCGTATCCTGGAGAATACCTTCACCGCAGGCGCAAAGATCGAGACCATCGAGGTCGAGCGCCGTCCTTACCAGTTCCTCTATGACGACGGTGAGGCTTTCAACTTCATGCACGAAGAAACCTACGAGCAGATCACTCTGCCCCACGACGTAGTTGAGAACTCCGACCTTATGAAGGAAGGCCAGCACGTCGAAATGATGTTCGTCACCGGAGACGAAGAACGCTGCCTTACCTGCGAGCTCCCTACCTACGTAACCCTCGAAGTTACCTATTCCGAGCCTGCAGTAAAGGGAAATACCGCTACTACCTCCGCCCTTAAGGAAGTCACCCTCGAGACCGGAGCTAAGATTATGGTTCCTCTCTTCATCAATCAGGGAGACAAGATTACGGTTAATACTACAGACCGTACTTACGGCCAGAGAGTCTAATTTGCGAGTTTCGCTTATTACAGTCGGTAAGACCGACATCAAGTGGGTATCCGAAGGCCTGGAAGTGTATTCTTCCAGGCTTCGCCACTATATACCCTTTGAGATCCGCGAAATACCCGAACTGAAAAATGTCTCGGCTTTGAGCCGGGATCAGATCAAGACCGCAGAGGGGAAACTGATCCTGAAATCTTTGAAAGACTCCGACGATCTGATACTTCTCGACGAGCGCGGAAAAGAGTTCCGTTCCGTAGAATTCGCCGACTGGCTTCAGAAACGGATGACCGCTGGCCGCGATATCGTCTTTGTCATCGGCGGGGCCTATGGCTTCAGCCAGGAAGTATACCAGCGCGCCGGCGGAATGGTCTCCCTCTCGAAAATGACCTTTTCGCACCAGATGGTGCGCACGATTTTTGTTGAACAGCTCTATCGCGCTCTCACTATCCTTAAGGGAGAGTCGTACCACCACGAATGAAAGTCAGTCGCAAAATCTTATCGGCCATTTTCATAGGCGCGTCAGCATTGCTGTTCGCCGTATCGCTCTTTATCCCTAAGGCCAAGGGAGATACCGCTCGCGCAGCACACCGTGTGGAGACCGTTCTGAACCACCGCCTCAAGACCCTTGATTCTTTCGCCGAAAAGGCCCTTGAAGGCTCGCCGGATCAGTGGATGGAGCTTGGGAAACTGCCGGGCGATATGGTGGTATACCGCTATGTAAGCGACCGTCTTCAGTCGTGGAAAAATCAGTTCCCGGTAGGAAACGACGACATAGTCCGCCGTTCGTATTCGACCCGCTACCGTCGCCGCGGAGCGGTCCAAACCCCTTTCCTGGACCTCAATTCCTACTATACTTATATGAAGCTCGCCCAGCAGGAGAGCTATCTGGTGAAGAGAATAGACAGGGGACTGGTAACAGTGGTGGTGGGCTTGAAACTGGAAGGAAATGAGAAGCTCCGTCTCCATGAAGGCTACAGCATCCGCAGCCTCCACACCCAGGACGGCTCCGCCGTCACATACAACGGTCAGCCCGTCTTCAAGGTGGTCTATGAGTCGCTGCCCGTGCGCAGTAAATTGCCTTCCCAGCTTGTCTGGATAGCGTTCCTGCTTTTCGCTATAGGAATTGTCATCAGGTTGAAAGCCGCCCCGAGCGTTCGCGCTTCGCTGGTATCTATTGGCCTGCTTCTGCTCTCTACCGTAGCCCTTGCGAAATGGTATCCTCTTACTGAAGGAGAGTTAAGCCAGATATCAATTATCCTGGTAATCAACCTGATAACCTTCATGATTTCGCTCTGCCTGTATCTGTGTAGGGAGAATATCTGGGAGAGAATCAAAACCAAGGCCGGTAAGATAGTCGCCGCAATATCCGATGTTATAGTCATACTCGGCATCTTCGGCTTTACATATATCGAACTGTATAAGGTATTCGTATATACCCACATAAGCCTTGATCTCACTAAACTGGATCTTCTGAGTTGGGAGTCGGCCCCGGTCCTCGGGTCTTTCGTCTTGATGCTCTTCTCGATCCTTCTTCTGGCCGCTCTGATGCGCCCCTCCGCAAACCGCACTGCCAGTTCACTGGACGTCTTATCGGTGCCGGGCAGGGTAGTCGGTTCTCTGATTCTGGCGCTCTATCTGGTGTTGGTGACTACCTCGATGGGCTTCGAGCGCGAACAGCTGATCGTTTCTTCCTGGGCGGAGAATTTGGCCAACGACCGCGACAATGCAGTCGAAGAGCAACTGAAAAAGGCGGAGAATCTGATTGCCTCGGACGAGGTTCTCAGCCGAGCTTCCGGTTCGGAAGAAAACGAACGTATCGCAAGGGAGCGTATTATCGATAACTACCTTTTCAGGGTTCTTTCAGACTACGATATCAGGGTCCAGATCGGCGGTGATTCAGGCGCCCTAGGGCTGGAATCCGGAACCCGTATAGACCAGAACTCACACTTCTTTTACGCTCCTCTTTCTGGCCAGCGCAGCCGCTATGTCGGAGCCTTCCAGTATTATCTGGAAGATCAGGGCCAGAATACCATTTACGTCAGTATCGAGCCTAAGTCCGGCGATCCCGGGCGCTCACTATCATCCGTGCTGGGTCTGGGCGACAGGTCAGACGAAATACCGTGGAGATACTCTTACGCCAAGTATAAGGGTCGCGACCGTCAGTACCTCAGAGGCTCCTACGCCTACCCTACCCGCCTTACTGAAGAACGGTTGGCTGGTTTCCGCTCGCTCAAGGAGACCGACTACGTTTCGGGCGGCTACATACACTTCGTGAATCAGGTCTCGGAAGATGAAATCATCCTCATCTCCCGCCAGTACAAGAACATAGATTCCAATCTCCTGGCGCTGGCTATGGTCGCCCTTGTCTTCTTCCTGCTTTCGAGCCTTGTCTCCGGCAGACCTGAGCGGGCGCCTCTGGCTCCGAACTCGTTCAAGAGGACCATCACTATCCTTACTACCGTTTCCCTTACGGTGACTATGGCGGTCCTCGTCACCTTCAGCGTCACCTTCGTCTTCGGCCGTAACGAGATGAACGCCCGGACTATGATGTCGGACAAGACAAACTCAATCCGCAATATGCTCCAGGCCGGACTGCGAAACTACAGTTCCGGCGACGCCCTCTTCTCGCGCGAGACGCTGGCCCTGATCCGCAGGGTATCGGACAATACCGGATCCGATATCAGCATCTTCCGTCCGGACGGCCGTATCCTTATGTCTACTTCTCCGGAACTCTTCGAGAAGATGGTTCTAGGCAGCCGCCTCAACGAGACTGCTTACTATCATATAATGTACCTCAACGAGGGTAATTATATCCAGCGCGAGAAGTACGGAACCCGTTGGATCTACACTATGTACGCCCCTGTGATGGGAGCAGACGGAAATATCCTTGCCATTTTCTCTTCTCCTTATATGGAGCGCAGCTATGACTTCCAGCTGGATGCCGCGACCCACACTATCAGTATCGTCATAGTTTTCTTCATCCTGCTGCTCCTTTCCCTCGCCCTTATCTCCTACGTCGTAGACAGGACTTTCCGCCCTATCTCCGAGATGAGCCGTAAGATGGAGGCCGGCGGGGTAGACCGTCTAGAATACATCTCCTACGACAGGCAGGACGAAATCTCTTCGCTGGTCCAGTCCTATAATAGGATGGTTACAGACCTTACCGCTTCGACCAAGGCCCTGGCCCAGGCCGAGCGCGACAAGGCCTGGAGCGAGATGGCCCGCAACGTAGCCCACGAAATCAAGAACCCTCTGACCCCGATGCGTCTTCAGATCCAGCGTATCCAGAGGCTCAAGGCCAACGGCGACCCGAGCTGGCAGACAAAATTCGACGATATGGCTACCATCCTTCTTGACCATATTGACGTCCTTACCGAAACCGCGAACCAGTTCTCCGATTTCGCCAAGCTGTACTCCGAGGAGCCGGTCGAGATCAAACTCGATGAACTCCTGCGCGACGAGGTCGATATGTACGCCGCGCGCCCCGGAGTCGAGTTCGAATATCTAGGATTACCGGAAGTTACCGTAAAGGGTCCCCGTCCTCAGCTAGTCCGCGTTTTTGTCAACATCCTGAACAACGCAGTTCAGGCCTGCGAGGGCATCAAGGAGGCTAAGGTGCTGGTTTCCCTAAGAAACGGTACTGACCCCGGCTACTACGAGATAGTCTTTGAAGACAACGGTCCGGGTGTTGATGAAGAAAACCTTTCGAAGCTCTTCACCCCGAAGTTCACTACCAAGTCCAGCGGCAGCGGCCTCGGCCTCTCCATCTGTAAGAGCATTCTTGAGCGCTGCGGCGCCTCCATCGCTTATTCGCGTAGCTTTAAGCTCGGCGGCGCCTGCTTCACCATCCGCTACCCGAAAAAATGATTCCTCTTGATCCTGGGGGGATCTCTTGACCTTGTACGTAAAACCCCATCACACGCCTTCTGGCGCCCAAGGTGTCACCACTTTTCTTCCACCTTGCGCGCCCTGGTGTGTAAAACCGCCCAAATCACACACCAACCCCTCCAAAAACGCCCCTTGGTGTGTAATACTGCCCAAATCACACACCAACTCCGCCTGAGGCCGGGAACTCCCTCGCGCGGGACTCGTCTCGCAAGTCTGCGACTTGCTCGCTCGGCAGAAAAACCACTACTTTTTGACAAAAAGCCAAAAAACAAGGGCCGAGCAGCAAATGCTCAGCCCTTGTTAGTTAAACTTTTGCTTTCTCTACTTGTTGAACTTTCCGAGGCGGCAGGTGACGGTGACTTTTTCTGTCTGGAAGAGAGGAATACCGTGTGATTCCGTCTTGAACTGGGGATACATAATGAAATCCCAGCCGGGGTTGGCTTCAAGAACCTCGTAGATGGCCATTGACTGAGTGGCGTTTCCGAGAAGAGTTCCGAAAACTCCTGCATTTGCAGCCTTAGTGACGAAGAGGTGTGCGAAGTCGATACCGAGGATGTAGGTTACGGACACCTCGGCGGTGACAGGCTCGGAGAGAGTGTAGTCAGCTGCTTTAAGCTCAATATAAGCATTGGGCTCTTTCATCGAACGATAATACGAACTGCAGCTTGTTGCAGAGAGGCATACTGCCAGGATGGCAAAAACGAAAAATTTTTTCATTGTTGTAAAAGTGTTGGTTAGCTTTAGTACCGCAAATTTACGGAAAAAATAGTATATTTGTATCGGTTAGGGTGAAATGAAAATCAACAGCGCAACATTCGCAGGAAGCAGTACCAGAGTGGCCGGTAAGCCACAGAGGAAACTGCCGGAATTTGCGTTTATCGGAAGGAGTAACGTAGGGAAGAGCAGCCTTATCAATATGCTCTGCCGCAATGGTCGTCTGGCGATGACTTCGAGTACCCCCGGAAAGACAAAACTGGTTAATCATTTCCTTATCAACGATCAGTGGTATCTGGTTGACCTCCCGGGATACGGCTATGCAAAACTGAATCAGGCAGGCCGCGACGCGATAAAAGAAGTCATCAACGACTATATACTTGGGAGCGAGGAACTTGTAATGCTATTCGTCCTGGTAGACAGCCGCCACGACATAACAAAAATAGATCAGGACTTCATCCGCGAACTTGGTGAGAACGGAATCCCTTTCGGAATCATCTTCACCAAAAGCGACAAATCCGGCCCCAATGTCCTGAAAGCCCAGATCGAGAAGGACAAAGAGATCCTCTCGAAAGAGTGGGAGGAGATGCCCCCGATGTTTGAGAGCTCAGCCCAGAGCGGAGCGGGACGCGAAGAGATACTTGATTATATAGACAACATACTGAAATCTATCTGACCTATGCAACACAACCACAGAATGGAGTTGTTCGCATGCGATGCCTCGAAAGACTTCGCCTGCAGAGTTATTGAGGAATTGAACAAGATTGACCGTCCGGACAACAACGAGCGTCCGTACCACCTCGGTGATATGAAGGTCGTGCGATTCAGCGACGGTGAATTCCAACCCCAGTATGACGAAAGCGTCCGAGGAGCGACCGTGTTTATTTTTCAGTCCACTATCCCGCCGGCAGACAACCTGATGGAATTGCTGCTCGCCATCGACGGTGCGAAGAGAGCCTCGGCAGACAAGGTTGTGGCAGTAATGCCGTACTTTGGCTGGGCGCGCCAGGACCGCAAGGACCGCCCGCGCGTTGCAATCGGAGCCAAGCTCGTCGCTAACCTGCTGACCGCCGCCGGAGCGGACCGCGTGATGACCTGCGACCTCCATGCAGACCAGATCCAGGGCTTCTTCGACATCCCCGTGGACCATGTCTATGCGGCCAAGGTCTTCCGCAACGAAATCAAGAAAATGAAGCTCTCGAACCTGGCAATCGCCGCCCCCGATATGGGCGGAGCCAAGAAAGCAAATATATTCGCCAAGACCCTCGGGACCCCGATGATCATCTGCCACAAAACCCGCGTCAAAGCTAATGTTGTTGGCAATATCACCGCCATTGGCGAGGTCGAGGGCAAGAACATCGTCATTATCGACGATATGATCGATACCGCCGGAACTCTCTGTAAGGCGGCCGAGGTCCTGATGTCGATGGGCGCCCTCAGCGTAAGAGCCTGCGCCACCCACGGCGTTCTCAGCGGCGAAGCGATCCAGCGTATCCACGATTCGGCCCTCGAGGAAGTGCTCATCACCGACACTATCCCTCATCCCGAGCTTGCAGGCGACCCGAAGATCAGGACCGTCTCGATGGCTCCTGTCTTCGCTTCCATCATCGATAAGGTCTATAATTACGAATCCATCAGCCCCGAATTCGACAAATGACAACCTTCCTTGCAGCAGCGATAGTCCTGGGCCTCGGAGTCCTCGGGATGTGCGTCTTCCTTCTGAAGAAGGACGGCGAGTTCCCGAAGTACGATGTAGGTTCCAACCCCGAGATGCGAAAGCGCGGGATCCGCTGCTTCAAGGACGAAGATGCCGAACTCCACGGCCGCCCCGTAAAATGCGACGGGAACTATTCCGACGCCTGCGAAGGGTGTCAGTTATATACCAGTCATCCCCGACCTGATCGGGGATCTTCAAACTCCTAGAATATGAGTCTCG
Source organism: Bacteroidales bacterium (assembly GCA_016286145.1). GTDB lineage: Bacteria > Bacteroidota > Bacteroidia > Bacteroidales > UBA932 > Cryptobacteroides. The sequence goes on from JAEESD010000016.1 coordinate 17,589, forward strand.
TAGCCATAGTCGGCCGGCCCAATGTCGGCAAATCGACCCTCTTCAACCGCCTCGTCGGAATGCGCCAGGCAATAGTCGACCCCACCGCCGGAGTCACTCGCGACCGCCACTACGGCCGCTGCGAATGGTGCGGCCGTGAGTTCTCGGTCGTGGATACCGGCGGTTACACTACCAACTCGGAGGACGTTTTCGAAAGCGCCATCCGCGAGCAGGTCCAGATCGCGATAAACGAGGCCGACGTGGTCCTGTTCATGGTTGAGGCGGCCACCGGCGTCACCGACTACGACGCCGAGGTCGCAGACGTCCTGCGCCGTGCGAAAAAGCCCGTCGTGCTCTGCGTGAACAAGGTAGACAGCGGCGAGAAGATGTTCGACGCCTACCAGTTCTACTCGCTGGGACTTGGAGAAATCTACAGCATCTCTGCCGCTAACGGTTCAGGAACTGGCGATCTGCTCGACGAGATTGTCAAGGTCCTTCCCGACGAGCCGGAGGTTGAGGACCCCCACAAAGATCTTCCACGCATCGCTATAGTCGGAAAGCCCAATGTCGGCAAGTCGTCAATTACCAACGCCCTGCTCGGCGAAGAGCGCAACATAGTTACCCCAGTCGCTGGAACTACCCGAGACTCGATTGAGACCTACTACAATAAGTTCGGCCACGAATTTATGCTGGTCGACACAGCCGGTATCCGCCGCAAGGCAAAGGTCCACGAAGACCTAGAGTTCTATTCAGTAATGCGTTCCATTCGCGCGATCGAACACTCAGACGTGTGTGTAATGATGATCGACGCAACTACCGGAATGGAAGCTCAGGATATGAATATCTTCAACCTGATTCTGAAGAACCGCAAGGGTTGCGTGCTGGTCGTCAACAAATGGGACCTCTTCATAAAAGACAGCAACACCCTGCGCGACTATGAGAAGTCCCTGCGCGAAAGGATTGCTCCGTTTACCGACGTTCCGATTATCTTCACCTCAGTCCTGAAGATGCAGCGAATCAGCGACGTACTTGACGCCGTAGCCCGCGTCTACGAGAACTATTCTAGAAAGATATCTACTGCGCGCCTCAACGAAGAACTCCTCCCGATTATCGAGGAAACTCCTCCGCCGAGCACCAAGGGCAAGTACATCAAGATCAAGTACATCACCCAGTTGCCGACCCGCTTCCCTTCATTTGCGTTCTTCTGCAATCTTCCGCAGTACATCAAGGACCCTTACAAGCGCTTCCTGGAAAACCAGCTCCGCTCAAGGTTCGACCTCACAGGCTGCCCGATCCAAATCTTCTGCAGACAGAAATAGCGATTGCTCTCATATAAGCTTAGCTCCACAAAGGCTAAGCTTTTTTGTTGTGTCATAATCGCCAAAAATTCGCTATCTTTGAGAAGTATGGAGTACGTGGATCTGCTGACGCTTCAAAGTTCTATCAGAGAGGGGCTGGAAGAGCTCTTCCCGGAGAGCGTTTGGGTGAAGGCGGAGATAGCGGCGGTGCAGACTCGGATGAACGGCCACTGCTATATGGACCTGGTCCAGAGCGAAGACGGAAGGCAGCTCGCCAAAGTCAAGGCCGTAATCTGGAAATCTAAATACCCGCTGCTGCGGGCCTTCTTCAAGGACGCTACCGGAAAGGAACTGGAAGTAGGCCAGCAGATACTTGTCAAGGCTCAGATCAATTACTCTGAACTCTATGGGCTCAGCCTGATTATCGACGACATCAATCCCGAATTCACGGTAGGCGATGCCGAAATCAAAAAGCGCGAGACTATAAAGAAACTCGAGGAGGAGGGGATGATGGAGCTCCAGCAAAAGCTCGAACTTGCAGCAATACCGTATAAACTCGCCGTCATCAGCGCCCCGGATGCCGCCGGTTTCGGAGATTTCAAGAACCATCTGACAGATAATCCGTACGGTTTCTATTTTGAGGTAGACCTCTTCCCGGCGACCATGCAGGGCGAGAGTGCTCCTGAGTCCATAGCCGATGCGCTCGGCGAGGTCGAAGCGGCTGCCGCCTACGATGCGGTCCTGATCCTTCGCGGCGGCGGCTCGAACCTGGATCTTTCCTGCTTCGACGACTACGGCCTCGCGCTCGCAATAGCCCAGTGTTCCATCCCGGTCTTTACCGCCATAGGCCACGACAAAGATTATCATGTCGCAGACATGGTCGCTTACCGCTTCGTAAAGACCCCGACCGCTCTGGCAGACGAGTTCGTAGATATGTACGCGGCCGAGGATGAGCGCATCAGCAGCCTCGGCGCGCGGCTTAAGCTGGCCTTCGCGGCGAAGATCGCTCAGCGCCTCTCGGCGCTTGACGAGCTCGATCGCCGCATCAAGGCCGCCGACCCCCGCGCCGTCCTCGCCCGCGGCTACACCCTTGCCGTTGACTCTAAGGGAAGGGTCCTGAAATCGGCGAAGGGCCTTAAGGCAGGGGATCAGCTGACGATTTTGATGTCGGACGGAAAAGTGAAAGCAAAAATTGAAGAAGTAATATGACTTTCGATTACTCAAAAGCAATAGAGCGTCTGGAAGAGATAGCAAAGAAGGTGGAAGATCCGCAGACGGGACTTGGCGAGATGGACAAGTATCTGGCCGAGTCGGAGGAACTCATCACTAAATGTAGAGAGTACTTGAGAACAGCAAGAGAAAAACTGTCGAACATAGAATAACTACATATGCAGAAGATTTACGAATCAGATCCCTGGCTCGAGCCCTGGAAAGACGCGATCGAAGCGCGTCATCAGCGCATCCTGGACTGGCGCAAGAAAATCGCCGGCGAAGGCAGCCTGGACAAAGCGGTAAATAATCATCTTTACTATGGTCTTCATAAAGACGATGAGGGCTGGGTCCTGCGCGAGTGGGCCCCTAACGCTACTAAAATCTACCTCATCGGCGACTTCAACAACTGGAAAAAGAGCGAGGCTTATGCCCTGAAGCCGGTAGGCAATGGGAACTGGGAGATAAGAATCCCCGAGGCCTTTATCTCCCACAAAGAACTCTACAAGCTCTGGATAGAGTGGCCAGGCGGAGGCGGCGAACGTCTTCCGGCCTATGTCACCCGCGCCGTCCAGGACCCCGAGACTAAGGCGTTCGCCGCCCAGGTCTGGGCTCCCAAACCCTACAAATGGGAACACGACAAAAAGATAAAGGTCAAGAACCCCTTCATCTACGAATGCCATATCGGAATGAGCGGCGAGAAGGAAGGTGTCGCCAGCTTCGAGGACTTCCGCAAAACGGTACTCCCAAGAATAATAAAGCTCGGCTACAACGTCATCCAGATAATGGCCCTGCAGGAACACCCGTACTACGGCAGTTTCGGCTACCAGGTCTCGAACTTCTTCGCCCTCAGCAGCCGATTCGGAACGCCCGAGGAATTCAAGCGCCTAGTGGACGAAGCGCATAAGGCCGGCATCGCCGTGATCATGGACATGGTCCATTCCCACAGCGTCGAGAACGAGCTCGAAGGCCTGAGCCGGCTGGACGGCCGTGACGATCTCTACTTCTACCAGGGCGCGGCCGGCCATCACCCCGCGTGGGGCTCCCGCTGCTTCGACTACGGTAAGGACGAGGTTGTCCGCTTCCTGCTGAGCAACTGCAAATACTGGATGCAGGAGTATCACCTGGACGGCTTCCGCTTCGACGGGGTAACCTCGATGATGTACTGGGACCACGGCCTTGGGACCGCCTTCGGAAACTACGATCTCTACTTCAACGCTGGCGTGGACGAGAATGCGGTGACCTACCTCGCCCTGGCGAATATGCTCATCCACGAAATCAGGCCGGATGCCATCACTATCGCCGAAGACGTAAGCGGAATGGCCGGTCTGGCAGCGCCTTTCGAGGCTGGCGGAGTGGGCTTCGACTACCGAATGG
>JAEESD010000135.1 GCA_016286145.1 Bacteroidales bacterium
GAGTTCCCTGACTATGGCGTACGGCTTACCCGCCGGGGGAACCTGCTGCGGGCGGGCGAAGTGCCCGGCGAAGGCCAGTGGGTAGGCGCGCTCGTTAAATCCCCGGACGCCGGGCTCCGGCCCGCCCGCAAGCCCGACTTCAGCCGCCTGCGTCCCCTTCGCTTCGGCATCCCCGCCGGGACCGAGAAAGGCGGCAAGCTCATCCCCGACCCCGACTATGCGCTGAGCCTTGGCTACCGCGGCGAGTACCCTCAGATTGAGCTCAGCCGCTCCCAGGCCCTCGAATACCTCCACCACGACCCCCTCCGTTTCCCGGACGCCCCTCGCGGTTTTTGCACCGTCACCTTCGAAGGCCATCCCCTCGGCTTTGTCAACAACCTCGGAACCCGCTGCAACACCCTTCATCCCCTCTCCCGCCGTATACTTATGAACATAAAATAAACGGGGTGTGAAACTTTTTCGGGAAATCGGCCGTATATAGAATACTTTAGTCTATATACGCGAGATATGAAACTTTCTCAATTCAACTTCGAACTCCCTCAGGAGAAAATTGCAACTGAACCTACCCGCTGGAGAGACGAATGCCGTCTGCTCGTCCTTCATAAAGACACCGGCGAGATAGAACACAGGCAGTTCAAGAACATCATCGACTATTTCGGAAAAGGAGACAACTTCGTCCTCAACGACACAAAAGTTATCCCCGCCAAGCTCTACGGTAAAAAAGAAAAGACCGAGGCAGACATCGTGGTGTTCCTTCTTCGTGAGCTTTCAAAGGAGCAGAGGCTCTGGGACGTTATCGTAGAGCCCGCCCGCAAGATCCGTATCGGAAATAAACTTTATTTCGGAGAAGACGACAGTATGGTAGCTGAGGTTATCGATAACACTACCTCCCGCGGCCGCACCCTCCGTTTCCTCTACGACGGACCCTATGAGGAGTTCAAGCAGGCTCTCTATGCTCTCGGACACACCCCGGTTCCCGAGTGGGTCAAGGAAGAGACAGACGAGAGCGACGTTGAGAACTATCAGACTATCTTCGCTGCCAACGAAGGCGCAGTAAGCGCTCCCGCAGCAGGACTTCACTTCAGCCGTGAGCTCTTCAACCGAATGATTCTCAAGGATATAGAGAAGACCTTCATTACCGTCCATATGGGTATGGGCTACTTCCGCTCAGTCGATGTCGAAGACCTTTCGAAACACAAGATGGACGGAGAAAGAATGATAATCAGCAAGGAAGCGGCAGACAAGATCAACGCGACTAAGCGCGCAGGACACAAAGTAGTTGCCTGCGGCGTTACCGTCATCCGCGCCCTTGAAACCTATGTCACTACCAATAAGGAAATCAAGGAGAACGATATTTGGACAAACAAGTTCATCTTCCCTCCTTACGAGTTCTCGATTCCGGACGCTATCGTAAGTAACTTCCACCTCCCTCAGAGTACGATGCTTATGACTGTAGCGGCCTTCGGAGGATTCACAAAAGTAATGAATGCCTACAGGGTCGCGCTCGAAGAAGGCTACCGATTCGGACCCTACGGAGACGCGATGCTGATCGTCTAGATGCCCGATCAGGTCGGGCATGACATTAACCCTAAACTTCTAATCATTATGAAATATGGAAACTTCAAAACTTACAAAGGTGGGCGCTTGTACGCTCAACCGAGCCTTCGGATATAATCCGCAGGTGGCTCACAGACTTATCGAAGAAACAGGTTCAATCGAAGCCATCTTCCGTCTGGGCGAACGCAAAAGGGACGATTTACTCGGTCCCTTTTCGCGTTTCCACGGCTCTCTCTCTGACTCTGAATTCCTTCGCAGCGAGGAGGAACTAGCCTCGATGGCCGCTCAGGGGGTCGGCTTCGTGGCCTTGGGAGAGAAGCAGTATCCCGCCACACTGGCCGAATGTCCGGACAGCCCGATCGGGCTTTACGTTCGAAGCGTCACCCCGCTCGAAGAGCTGTTTGGCCAGGGGCCGTTCATCTCGATAGTGGGGACGCGCGACGTCTCGTTCTACGGCCAGGAATGGACCCGAAAAATCGTTTTCACGCTCGCCCATGCCCAGCTTAAGCCCGTGATAGTCAGCGGCCTGGCGTATGGGGTCGACATTATGGCCCATCGCGCCGCGCTCGAAGCCGGGCTCCGCACTATCGCCGTCATCCCTACCGGTCCCGAGGAAATCTACCCCTCGGGCAACCGCCGCTATGCTGAGCAGATCGCCCGCACCCCCGGCTGCGCCCTCGTGACCGATTTCCCTCCCGGAACCGGCGCCCAGGCGGCGACCTTCCTTCGCCGCAACCGTATCATCGCCGGCCTTTCCAGCGCCACGATCGTCGTGGAATCGAAAAAGAAAGGCGGCAGCCTTATCACGGCCCACACCGCTTTCAGCTATGGCCGTGACGTCTGGGCGCTGCCCGGCAGGGTGGATGACATCCGCTCGGCGGGCTGCAACGCGCTGCTGCGCGAAAAGGTCGCCGAACCCATCGCGGATGTCGAAGCCCTGCCGGACGCCCTCGGTCTCGGCACCTTCAACAGACGGCGCAAGGCAGAGCTCGAGGAGGAAGTCCGCGACCGCTTCTCCGGCCAGGTCGCGCCGGACACCCTCGAGAAGCTCTGCTCCCTCGCCGTCAGTATCAAACTCAACCGCGGCATCTGCATCGAGGACCTTTCAGCGCGTCTTGGCATCCCCTACCTCGAAGCCACCACCCTGGTCGGCACCCTCGAAACCGAAGGTTTCATCATCACCGACCTCCTCCAGCGCTGCTCCGTCCTCATCCGCAACTACTAACCCCGATCCCCGCCCGGAAAGGCAAAAACCAGCCAGCTCTCAAACGCTGGCAAAGTCCAGGGAATTTTACTAAATTTGTATTGATGGAATTTATCGATACACATTGCCACCCCAGCGACGAGGCGTATGAGGGTGAAAGGGAGCAGATGATTAGCCGCGCGATCGAGGCGGGAGTGACCCGTATGCTCCATGCCGATGTAGACAGCCACGACCGGCCGAGGATGCTGAAGCTCTGCGAGCAATACCCCGGAGTAGTGTTCCCCATGCTCGGCCTGTATCCGGGTTCGGTCGGCGAAAACTGGCGGGAGGAGCTGGACATGGTCTTCGAAGAGGCGAAGAATCCGGAGAGGTTCGTTGCGATAGGCGAAATCGGCCTGGACTATCATTTCACGACCGAGTTCAAGGAGCAGCAAAAAGAGGCGCTGAAAGCCCAGCTGGAGCTGGCCGCGCGCCTGAACCTTCCGGTAAACATCCATCTTCGAGATGCTACAGACGATTTCTTCTCGGTACTGGACAGCTGTAAGGGTCTGGGCCTGAGGGGAAATCTCCACGCTTTCGGCGGAAGCGCAGAGACCGCGGCGAGGATACGGAAATACGGTGACTGGTGCGTTGGGATAGGCGGCGTTCTGACCTTCAAGAAGGCCGGTATCGCAGAAGCGGTGAAAAGTATCCCCCTGGAGATGATACTTCTGGAGACCGACGCGCCGTATCTGACTCCGACTCCGTACCGCGGAACCCGCAATGAAAGTTCGTACATTCCGCTTATTGCCGCCAAACTCGCTGAAATCAAACAGTTAAGCCTCGAAAGGGTCGCAGAGACGACAACAGAGAACGCTTTGAATCTATTCAAACTGCACCAACATTGAATTATTTTTACTATATTGCATCGAATTTGCGAAACGAACATAAACGAACAAAATCAATAACAACAATTAAAAACTACAATCAAAAACAGTTATGAAAAAGATTTCCATGTTTTTGGCAGCAGCGGCCATCCTGGTCTTCTCCGCCAACATCGCAACGGCACAGGAATCTGAGCAGGCTGCACCGGAAGCTACTGAGGTAGCTGCTACCCCTGCAGACGATGCTGAGGTTGACCCGTTCAACACTCAGAGTGAGATTCCTCTCCACCAGGCCCTCAAGACAAAGTTCATCGAGGGTGGTGCAGGATTTATGTCACTCGTTATCATCTGCTTGATCCTCGGTATGGCTCTCTCGATCGAGCGTATCCTTTACCTCTCGTTCTCGAGGACAAACGCCAAGGCTCTTGTCGCGAAAGTTGAGAAGGCTCTTGCAGAAGGCGGAATCGAGGCAGCAAAGGAAGTTTGCCGCAATACCCGTGGCCCCGTCGCTAAGATTTTCTATGATGGACTTGACCGCTACGATCAGGGTCTCGATGTAGTCGAGAAGAATGTCGTTTCTTCCGGTTCTATCCAGATGAGCATGCTTGAGAACGGCCTTTCATGGATCTCTCTCTTCATCGCCATCGCCCCGTCCCTCGGATTCCTTGGAACCGTTATCGGTATGATCCAGGCCTTCGACGCTATCCAGGCTGCAGGTGATATCTCCCCTAACGTTGTTGCTGGCGGTATGAAGGTCGCTCTTATTACTACGGTTGCGGGTCTTATCGTCGCTATGATCCTTC
>JAEESD010000136.1 GCA_016286145.1 Bacteroidales bacterium
GGGGATAACCGCCTATACCCAGGGCGTGGTCCAGGGCTATACTTCCCGAAGGAATAACCTGAACATCAGCCTCTGGCTGGTCGCCGAGCTTCATTATCGTGCCTTTTCCATAATCTTTCTCGATCTTGTCGAGAGTTGCCTGTAATGCCTTCAATTTCGCGGCATTTACCTCGGCGGCCTGGTTTTCTAATTCTTTTGCCATAATTCATTAAGTTTTTGATAATAGTTATAAGTTTGGGGAGGATTGCTTCCGGGGGAAGCGCAGTAGACAAATATAGTGATATTTTGATTATTTTTGCAGGAGATGAAAGAGAAACTTTTAGGCAAAACTCCGGAAGAGCTGAAGGCGGTCGCACAGGCTGCCGGGCTGCCCCCGTTTGCGGGTAAGCAGCTCGCGCAGTGGATGTACGAAAAGCGCGCGAAAAGCTTCGATGAGATGACCAATATCTCCAAGGCCGGGCGCGAGAAACTGGCCGAGCTTTACGAGCTCGGAGTCGAGGCTCCGCTTGGCCTGGCCGAGTCCTCCGACGGGACTAAAAAGTATCTCTTTCCGGCCAGCGAATTCGCCGTCGAGGCTGTGATGATTCCCGACGACGACCGAAAGACGCTTTGCGTCAGCTCTCAGGCCGGATGTAAGATGGGGTGTAAGTTCTGCATGACCGGCAGGCAGGGTTTCCACGGCAATCTGACGCCGGCCGAGATCCTTAACCAGTTTATCAGCGTAGACGAGTCGGCCGAGCTTACGAACGCCGTGTTCATGGGGATGGGCGAGCCGCTGGACAATACGGACAATGTGTTGAGGGCGATCGAGGTGCTGACGGCGCCATGGGGCTTCGCCTGGAGCCCGAAGAGGGTGACTCTTAGCACGATAGGCGTCCTGCCCAGCCTCCGCCGCTACCTCGACGAGAGCCGCTGCCACCTCGCGATCTCGATCCACAACCCCTTCCCGGACGAGCGGCTCGAGCTGATGCCGGTCCAGAAAGCATGGCCGGTCGCGGAGGTAATCCGCATGCTCAAGGAATACGATTGGACCGCCCAGCGGCGGGTGAGCTTCGAATACACCATGTTCGCGGGCTGGAACGACGACCGGCGCCATGCCGACGCCCTGGCCAGGCTCCTGCGCGATATCGAGTGCCGAGTGAACCTGATCCGGTTCCATAAAATCCCCGACTTCCCGTATGAGTGTGCCAGCCCCAGGGCCATGGAGGCGTTCCGCGACAGGCTGAACTCGCTCGGAGTGACCTGCACGATAAGGGCCTCGCGCGGAGAGGATATCCTGGCCGCCTGCGGAATGCTGGCCGGAAAACACAATAATTAGCAGTATGGACGAGGCGGCCAAAAAGTTGCTGGACAGGCTCCAGAACCTGTGTGCCAAGCAGGAATGCTGCTCGGCCGATATGCTGCAGAAAGCCCTCAAGGCCCTCGAATTCGACAGAGCTGCGGCTCAGGAAGTAGTCGCGGCCCTGGTTAAGGACGGCTATGTCGATGATGCCCGATATGCGGCCGCTTTCGCTCGCGAGAAATCGTCAATTACCGGTTGGGGCCCGATTAAGATCAGGTATGCCCTGGCGGGGAAGGGGATCAAGGGAGAAATAGTCGATAATGCTCTCGAAGAGATAGACCCCGGCAGGGCGGATGCGAAACTGCGTAAACTGCTGGAAAACAAGTGGAAGACCCTAAGGGAAGACCCTCAAGGAAAGCTGAAACTTATCAAGTTCGCCCTCTCGAGAGGTTACGAATACGAAAGTATCAAAACGGAAATTGAAGAAATCTGCCGCTAAAAGCGCCAGACTAAATTAGCGCAGTAAGCCCCGGTAAGGGGATCAACTGAAGGAGCGACCGCAAGGTTGCTCTTTTTTTGCCCCCCCCAGCCTAGCCGGCCACTAAGGTCGAGCGCGTCTGCCGTCCACCTTCCTATCCAGGCGCTGAGAATTCCGACTCCGGCCCCGGCTACCGTATCCCACCACCAGTGGCGGTTATGGATGACGCGGCCGCAGGCTACCGCCGCTCCGCCCGCATAGAACACCCCGCCCAAGCCCCAGCCGTAGTCCTGCCGGACGAGCTCCGCGCCGGTCATCGCGGCCGCGGTATGGCCCGAGGGGAATGAGCGGTAGTTGGATCCGTCTGGCCGCTGCTCGCGGACCAGCGACTTGAGACCTTGGGTAAGGATGAACATGGACCCGTAGCCAACTGCGCAGGCGACCGCGCGATCGACTACTCCGTGTTCGGCCGGGATTCCGAGGTACTCAGCGCCGAGATCGAAAACGATCGGGGTGTATTGCAACGGGGTCTCCCAATACTGCCATTCGCCGTTCTGCGCAGGGCTGGCGAGGCAGAAACAGCTCAGAAGAAGCAGGGAGGCGAGAAGCTTACGCATACAGGTCTTCGTTATAGTCGAAAAGGTCGGTAGCGTCTTTAAGAAGAGGGTGAGTTTTGTCTTTCTCGGAAAGGATTACCGAATCGGCCGGAATCTGCCAGTCGATTCCGAGGGCGGGGTCGTTCCAGGCGATTGCGCCCTGGGCCTCCGGGGCGTAAAAACGGTCGCACTTATACTGAAGGACGGCCTCCTCCGAGAGGACGCTGAAACCGTGGGCGAAGCCGCGGGGGATAAAGAGCTGGCGGTGATTGTCGCCGGAAAGAACTACCGAGACGTGTTTTCCGAAGGTGGGGCTGCCCTTTCTGATGTCTACTGCGATATCCAGTACCTTACCTTTGATGACGCGAAGGAGCTTGCTCTGGCTATGGCGGCCGGTCTGGTAGTGGAGCCCGCGGATTACTCCGTAGGTACTGAGGCTTTCGTTGTCCTGGACGAAACTCATCGGACGGACTGCCTCTGCGAAATCCCTCTCGCTGAAGGATTCAAAGAAGTAACCGCGGTTGTCTCCGAAGACCTTGGGTTCTACCACGACGACTCCGTCTATTTCTGTCTTTATAACGTTCATATTCGCTTTAGGCATTGTTCGAGGGAGTCTCTCCAATAGGGAATTTCGACCCCGAAGGTTTTCTTTACAAGGCTCTTGTCCAGGACGCTGTATTGCGGGCGGCGGGCCTTAGTCCTGTAGTCTGACGAAAGGCAGGGGATTACCCGGCAGGTATAGCCGCAGAGTTCTTTTATTGCCATCGCGAAATCGAACCAGCTGACCGCGCCTTCGCTGGAGAAGTGATAAAGGCCGGTTTTCCCGAGCTGGCGGGTGCTGATTATGTGCATGATCAGCCCAGCAAGGTCGGCGGCGCTGGTAGGCGATCCGACCTGGTCGCAGACGACCCGGACTTCTTCGCGGGAAGACATTATCGAGCGCATAGTCCCGACGAAGTTCTTTCCGTAGGGGGAGTAGAGCCAGGCCGTACGCAGGATTATGTACTTGCAGCCGGATTTCTGGATAGCTTTTTCGCCGGCGAGTTTAGTACTGCCGTAGACGCTGCGGGGGGCGGGGGAGACGGTCTCCTTGATGGGGGTGTTTCCTTCGCCGGAGAAGACGTAGTCCGTGGAGATATGGATAAGGGTCGCTCCGAGGGCTTTCGCGATACGGGCCATGCTCTCGGGGGCGTCGCGGTTGATTGCGGCAGCGAACTCTACGTCGTCTTCTGCTTTGTCTACGTTTGTATACGCGGCGCAGTTGACTATGACGTCGATTTTTTCGCCCTTGACGATTATCTCTAGGGCCTCTTCGTTAGTGATGTCCAGGTGTATAGTTTCGGCGCCCGGCATCTCCCCGATATCGGTGAAGACGAAGCGGTCTGTACTGTCTGCCGCGAGGCGGCGTAGTTCGCAGCCGAGATTGCCGTTGGAACCTGTTACCAGAACATTCATAATTACGCAAAATTAACTATTTTTGCGGATAATGGAGCAGAAGCAGACCATATATCTCTATACAGACGGAGCCGCCAGCGGAAATCCGGGTCCCGGAGGATATGGAATAGTCCTCAAATGCGGAGACATCCGTAAGGAGCTCAGCGCGGGCTTCCGCCTGACTACCAACAACCGGATGGAACTGCTTGCGGTAATCAAAGGCCTTGAGGCAATCAGGTGGGAAAACGCTCAGGTAGAGGTCTACAGCGACAGTACTTATGTAGTCAAGGCCCTTACCGAGGGCTGGCTGGATACCTGGGTCGCAAAAGGCTGGAAAAAGGTGAAGAATCCCGACCTCTGGCAGGCTTTCCTTCCGCTCTATAAGAAACACAATGTCAGCTTCCACTGGATAAAAGGCCATGCCGGACATCCCGAAAACGAACGCTGCGACCGCCTTGCCGTGGCGGCCTACGGTCAGCCCGACCTCCCGGTGGACGAAGGCTATGAAGCTCAGAAAACAGACACTTTATTCTAAAACAATA
>JAEESD010000137.1 GCA_016286145.1 Bacteroidales bacterium
GCGGGGTTGATTGTAAAGGATGCGGCGGCCGGGGCCGAGCTTATGCCGCTCGCAATGGAAGTCATCCACGACGAGGGCAGGCTCGAACTGATCGGCCGCAACGCGCTCGCGATGGCGCTGCCCGATGCTGCTGCCATCATCGTGGATGAAGCATATAAATTGGTTGCGTAATGAAAAAGGTATATTTCATAGGAATCGGTGGAATAGGAATGAGCGCCCTTGCGCGCTGGTTCAAGTTCAAGGGCTACGCGGTAGCCGGATACGACAAGACTCCGAGCGATCTGACCCGCGAGCTTGAGGCCGAGGGAATCCCCGTCCATTACGAGGACAGGCCCGACCTTATTCCGACTGACCCCGCGGGTACGCTGGTGGTCTACACGCCCGCCATCCCCGACGACCTTGGCGAGCTCAAGGCCGTCCGCGCCGGCGGCTACAACGTCCTCAAGCGCTCGCAGATTCTCGGCGAGATAACCTCCGGACAGAAGTGTCTGGCGGTAGCGGGGACCCACGGCAAGACTACCACCTCCACCCTCGTAGCCCATATCCTCACGGACAGCGGCGAGGGCTGCTCGGCCTTCCTGGGCGGGGTCTCGCGCAACTACAACACGAATATGCTGATGAGCCACAACCCGGTCGCGGTGGCCGAGGCGGACGAGTTCGACCGCTCGTTCCTCAGGCTCCACCCGGCGATCGCGGCGATCACGGCGATGGATGCGGACCATCTCGACATCTACGGCGACCTGGCCCACGTCCAGGAGGCCTACCGTCAGTTCGCATCGCAGGTAAGCGAGGTCCTGATTCATAAACTCGGCCTGCCCCTCGAGCCGGGGGTGACGCAGGCGAAGATGTACAGCTATTCGCTCAGTGACCCGCGCGCGAATTTCTATGGGACTAATATGAGGCTCGGCGAGGACGGCCATTATACCTTCGATCTCGTCCACCCCGGCGGAGTGATCATCGACATCCGGACCGGCACCCTCGGCGCGCTGAACGTAGAGAACGCGATCGCGGCGGCGGCTATCTGCCTTTGCCATGGAACCAGGCCGGACGCGATTCGAAAGGCAATCGGCAGCTACCTGGGGGCCCATCGCAGGCTGGAGGAGTATATCAACACCCCTTCGCTCACCTTCCTCGACGATTATGCCCACCATCCGGCCGAGCTCGAGGCCTCGATCCGGACCGTTCGCGACATATTCCCGGGCCGCAAGCTCACGGCCATTTTCCAGCCCCACCTGTACACCAGGACCCGCGATTTCGCGCCCGAATTCGCCCGTGCGCTGAGTCTGTGTGACAGAGTTGTCCTGCTGGACATCTACCCGGCTCGTGAGGAGCCTATTCCGGGGGTTACGTCGGAGATTATTCTGAAAGACGTTACCGCCCCCGAGAAGGAGCTCGTCCCCTACGGAGAACTGCTCGACTGGGTACGCGGATGCTCTGATGTCAACGTTCTCGTTACATTTGGTGCAGGAAATATTGACAGGCTTGTAAAGCCTATAGCTGATATACTTAAGGAACGCGTATGAAAAAGGCTGTTTCGATAGTGTTGACCGTACTGTTCTTCCTGGTGTTCTTCGCCGGGATGGGAGTGCTGTTACACGTTTCGAAACTGGAGCGCCACGGCATCTCCTGCAAGGAGTTGGAAGTGAGCGTTCCGGGGCCGCATCAGTTCCTGAGCGAGGACCAGATCCGCGCTTCTATAGACAATTTCTACGGTATTTACGTAGGCCAGAGACTGGAAGACGTAAATATAGGCAGCATCGAAAAGATGCTTGAGAAAAAGCCCGAGGTCAAAAACGCCGAGGTTTGGATTACAGACGACGGAGTCCTCCACGCCCTGGTCCAGCAGCGCGATCCGGTGATGCGCTTCGACCACAAGGGCAACGGCTACTATACAGACCGTGACGGCAATATCTTCCCTTTGAGTGGAGATTATGTTGCGGAGGTACCGGTCATTTCGTGTGACCCTAAACTGGGCTTCGACCAGGAATGGCTCTCTCAGGCTATAGCCCTTGTAAGAAAGATATCCGGAAGCAATGTCTGGAGCGGCCGTATTAGCGGTTATGCAGTAGAAACTAACGGAGACTTCGTCCTTCTGGGAGACGGATTGAAGATTATATATGGGGATTTCAAGGAGAGTGCGAGGAAATTCGCGGCGATGGAGAAATATTTCAGTCTCATCGCTCCGATGCACTCGGAAGATCCCTATCACTTAGTGAACGTAAAATATAAAGGTCAAATAATATGCAGGAAAGATTTATAGCGGCAGTAGATCTGGGAGACTCGAAAATCTCGCTCTCAGTGTGCCAGGTGGTCGACGGAATAGCTGAAGTCGTCCATTACCGCGAAGCGGAGTCCAGGGGAATCCGGCGCGGTACCATCTTCAACCCCAAGCAGGTATGTGAGCCCCTCGGAAGGCTTATACGCGAAGCCGAGGAGACGCTCGACATCAACATCCACGAAGTAGTTACTGCTTTCCCTCGCTGGAAGGTCGCTACAAAGGATGTAAAGCAGTCTATCGACCGAAGCGATGCCGAGAGTTTCATCTCGGAAGACGAGGTCCTGGGGCTTAAGGAGATCGCACTTCAGAAGTTCCAGGCTGGCATCAAGGCCGGAAGCCAGATCTACGGCGCGGTAGCCCAGTCGTACTCTACCGAAGACCTGTTCCAGGCCGCGGAGTCCGACGTTATCGGTGTTACCGGCGGGAAGTTCGAGGGCCTGTATAAGGTGTTCTCCGGAGCCCAGAAGCCGGTCGCCAATATAGACAAGGTGATGAACGAACTCGGTCTTGCTTCGCGCAAGTACTTCCTCGCCGAGGCTGTAGCCGAGACCGTCCTTACCAGCGACGAAAAGGAGCACGGCGTTGCTCTTATCGAGATAGGCGCGGGAGTTACCTCCGTCAGCATCTATCACCGCGGAGTTTTGCGCTTCTTCGATTCGTTCCCCTTCGGAGGCAGCTCGGTTACCAGCGACATCCACCTCGAGTGTGGAATCCAGGAGACTCTGGCAGAAAACATCAAGCTCGGGTTCGGTTCCTGCATGCCGGACCGCCTGCAGTCGCTCGGCGAGAAGATCATCCAGATCCACGACAAACGCACGGGCGAGACCCAGCAGCTGCCCGTCAAGTACCTGGCCGAGATTATCGGCAGCCGAATGAGGGAGATTGCAAACGCTGCGCTGTTCCTTATCGGAAAGAGCGGTTACGCCGACAGCCTCAGGGGAGGCATAGTCCTCACCGGCGGCGGCGCGGAGCTGCTCAGCGCCAGCGCCCTGTTTACCGAACTTTCGGGCCTCCCCGCCCGCGTCGGCTTCCCTCACGTAAGCGGAATCAGCACTGAAGGCTGCCCGGAGATTCTCTCGCTCTCGGGAGTGTCGCAACTTTCGATGATAGGACTCTGCAGAGACAAAGACTATATCAACTGCGCTATCCTGAAGGAACTCGACGTCCAGCCCGAACCGGAACCCGAGCAGGAAGTCCAGGAAGAGGAGCCCGTCACCGACACCGTTTTTGAGCCGGAACCGGAGACTACTGAGAAGAAACCGGAACCGAAGCCCGAGAAGAAGCCCAAGAAACCGGGCCTCTTTACCAGACTTACTGCGGGCCTTACCGAGGTAACCGGAAATCTGTTTGACGAGAATATTGAAAAGATACACGAGGAGGACAAGTAATATGCCTGAAGACAATATCATCATAGCCCCCAAGGACTGGCCTACAGCCGACAGTATTATAAAGGTGCTCGGAGTGGGCGGCGGCGGTTGCAACGCAGTCAACTATATGTATAACAGGCAGATCCAGGGCTGCAGCTTCGTAGTGTGTAACACCGACGCCCAGGCCCTCGGCCGCTGCAATGTCCCCCTGAAGATCCAGCTCGGCCTCGGGCTCGGCGCCGGCACCAACCCTACCAAGGGCCGCAATGCCGCGCTCGAGAGTCAGGACGAGATTGCATCGAAGATTCTCGATCCCAACACTAAGATGCTCTTCATCACCGCCGGTATGGGCGGCGGCACCGGTACCGGCGCTACCCCCGTCATCGCGAAGATGGCAAAGGACCAGGGCATCCTTACAGTAGGTGTTGTCACTCTCCCCTTCCGCAATGAAGGCCGCGAGGTGCTCGCCCGCGCGATCGACGGTATCCACGAACTCGAGAAGAACGTAGACAGCCTTATCATAATCAACAACGAGAAGCTCTACCAGTACTTCGGCGACGAACTTATTCAGAACGCCTTCCCGAAAGCAGACGAGGTTCTCG
>JAEESD010000138.1 GCA_016286145.1 Bacteroidales bacterium
GTTTACTGGACTCTCATCAGCCTTGGTCTTGATTTTTCGGCGGAAGCATATTGGAAGCAGTCTATCAACGGACTGGACTACCGCGCCGGGGCTCAGCTGGCGATGAACGAGAATCTGGCCGAAGACCTGATTCCCATCCGGACGAAGGCCTATGGAGCCGAATTGATGGTCAAAAAGCCCACTGGCAAGGTAACTGGATGGATCTCCTACACCTACTCCCGCGCCCTCTTCCGCGAGATGTATGACAGGGGGGTCGAGACTATCGCCGGAGGCGACTGGTACAACGCCCCCTTCGACAAGCCCCACGAATTCAAGCTCGTAGCGAACTGGGCAATGACACATCGCTTCAGTTTTTCGGCCAACGTAGACTATTCGACCGGCCGACCGGTTACGGTCCCGATAGGTACATACTACTACAGGGGTGCGTTCCGCATCGCCTACAGCGACAGAAACATCCACCGTATTCCAGACTACTTCAGGGTTGATCTTGCCTTCAACATAGATCCGGGTCATTATCTGAAGGCAGTCGCCCATTCAAGCATCACCATCGGCGTGTACAACGTCCTTGGCAGGAAGAATCCTTATTCCGTTTACTTCGTCGCCGATCAAAACGGCCTTGTCCACGGAAGTATGCTCTCGATTTTCGCGACGCAGGTTCCTTACATTAACTTCAATTTAATGTTCTGATGAAACGACTCTTGTTATTCGCAATATTGTTAAGCGCAGTTTCGTGCGTTTATGACTACGAGAATCCGGCCATCGAAGGAGCCGGTCAATTGCTGGTTTTCGACGGAGACATAGTCATTGGAAGCCGCGCAACTCTGAGTGTTAGCCGCATCACCCCTACTGCCGGTAAGGGAGCGACCGAGGCAGTCTCGCTCTCGAACTGGTGGGTGGAGGACGAAGATGGAACCGTTTATAATGTAGACGTAACGGGAACGGTAGAGATGTTCGGGGCTTCTCCCGACAAATCCTATAAGATGGTTGCAATATGTGACGGAAAAACCTACTCCTCTCCGCTTCAGGCTCCCATCGAAGCGCCTCAGTTAGACAGTCTGGTTTTTACCTCAGACGGCAATACGGTATACTGCAATCTCTCCTTCCAGGCAGATACGACAGTCACCAAATACGTCGCTCTCAGTTTCGAAGAAAGATGGCAGTTCCACACTCCTTTCGAGAAGTCTTTCGATATAGTCAGCTATTACAACAAAGATAGCGTTCTGGTTACTGCCGCTGTAGAACTCGATTTCCCCGACCTGTCACATTACTGGTGTTGGACACATCGCAAAGCTACAACCGACGCGTTGGTTGAAATGAGCAGCCTTGGAGGGAAAGCCGTTGACTTCCCCATCAACTTGTTCAGCACTTCAAGCAACCGTAACCACCGACAATACGAGATCAAAGTCTTTGCCAGAAGTCTGAGCGAGAAAGAATACCGCTTCAGCCACTCGCTTGCCTCCCAGGATGGCGGACTGAACCTGTTCACTCCCAATCCCGGAGAAATAGTAGGCAACGTCGTTTGCGAGGACGATCCGAGGGAACACGTATTCGGATACGTTTCCACATCCTCAGTTTCGAGCATCAAAAGAAATTTGAATAGTAGATATCTGAAGATTACTACTCCCAGTACTTCAGACCTGATAGTACCCTCCCCTACAGTTGACATAAGCTGGTACATCGATCTCGGCCTTTGGCCTGTCGCGAGAATTCAAACCATTGACGGTACCCCTATCGGCTGGGGCGAGATGCGCTGTATAGACTGCATTGCGGCGGGAGGTACTCTCGAAAGACCAGACTTCGACAAATAACGCTTATGAAAAGATATATCATTACCAGTTTACTCAGCCTTATCTGCGCGCTGTCTTTCGCGGCCACGGAAAGAGTATTCGTACAGACTGACCGCAGCGCCTACCTCTGCGGCGACAGGGTGTGGTGTTCCCTTTTCTGCGTTGACCAGTCTGGAAGCCTCTCTAAACAAAGCGCCATAGTGTATATGGAGCTTGTCTCTACGGAGGGAACCGAGGTCGAGGCCAAGATAGCCCTGTTCGACGGCCGTGGAGCCGGAGAATTCGTAATTCCTGCCGACACTCCTACCGGAAACTACAGACTGATGGCCTATACTTCCCTTGAGGGCGGCGAGCAGTCTATGATGGGTTCCAGACTCATCTCCGTCTATAATCCCTGGTCGAGGGCCAGGGTAAAAAACGGCGTTGTAACCGGCGTCAAGGCCGAGCCCGTCATCCAGCAGGACAGCCGTGAAGGAATCAGCCTCCAGGTCAAGGAGAAGGTCAGGCGCGGAGAGAAGTTCAACCTGTTCCTAAGAGGTGCTGAGTCTGATCTTTCCGTATCCGTCTATTACGAAAATCAGCTTTCGCAGCTCCCCAACGGGACTCTGTCCGATTTTCTTGGAGGTTTTCCCGTTTCCGAGGAAGCCGGAGGGCCAGCGGAATATGACGGAGAAATAATCAGGGGTACTGTTATCAATGCCGGATCTGATGGAATGGCTATTCTCTCCTCTTCCGGTTCGAGCGCAGACATCTACGTCAGCCCCATCGGAGAGAACTCTTCCCTCCTGTTCCAGACAGACAATCTCTATGGTGACCGCGAGCTGGTCTGCGAGATGATTAACGCCGGCGACAATATCCGTATCCAGCTTGCCTCTCCTTTCCAGCATCCTTCTGCCGGTGAACTGCCCGCCCTGCGCCTGGATAACTCCCAGCGCGAAGCGCTATCAGCAGGTATCCGCTCCGTCGGGGCCCAGTATATCACCGACACCCTCGTACGGTTCCTACCGCGCCGCGAAGATCCTTTCCTTCGCCCTGAAGATATGACCCGCTTCCATCTGGACGACTATACCCGCTTCCCCAGCATTCAGGAAATAGTGGTGGAGATTCTGCCGATGGTCCGCATCCGCAAACACTACGGAAAGAAGATGGTCGAGCTCGCTGTCAACGACGGAGCAAGTACCAGAAAAGTCTTTATGGACCATATCCTGGTGATGATGGACGGGGTCATCATCCCCGATATCGACCTGCTGCTCCCGCTGGATGCGATGATCTTCGAAGACATCTACATCTTCGGCGGGCGCATCGTGGTCGGCCCCGCTACCTTCAACGGAGCTATCAATTTCGTCAGCAAGAAAAACTATGTCACCGCGCTGGATTTCCCCAGCAGCGTCTGCGTAGTTGACTATAAGGGAGTGCGTTATCCCGTCGCCTATCTGGGCGAGACTCTCTCAGGTGAGGATTCAAGGCAGCTGCTTTACTGGAATCCTTCCCTTCTCCACAAAGAGGACGACAGGATAGTCCTGACAGCGCCCGGCTACCCGGGGCGCTTCTACGTCGTAGCCGAAGGCCTCTCCTCCGACGGTAAGCCGGTAAGAGCGGTAACTCACTTCGACGTGGAGTAAAAAAAAAGAGGCTCAAGCGAGCCTCTTTTTTATTTGCTATAAGTGAACCGCAAGTCGGTTGGAATTCCTTCGAGTCCGAGAGCGACCATATCGGCCTTGTAATTGGCTCCGGTCTTGGAGTAACGGGCCTCGAAGTCGAGGGCTGCCGCGCGGTCGCCCGTGGCCTGGGTCTTCAGGATGAAGGCGGTGAGCTCGGCGATGGATGCTTCCATCTTAGCGTAGTCGATAGTATAGAGGCCCGATTCCTGGCGGGTGAATGCGCCATGGTCGAGAAGGTAATTGTAGATCATGGTGTTTGCACGGCCAAGCGATGAGCCTTCGCCGAAACGCTCTGCGCGGACCAGCGAAGCGAAGAAGGTAGTCAGGATGTCCTGCTTGGTGAAGATGTGGTGGATCTTGTAGTGTTCCTGGATCTTGCAGACAAGGAAGATACCTGCCGCATTGGCCTTCATCTCCTCGAAATCGATGGCAGAACCGCCAAGCGCTTCCTCGACGCTGCCCTTGCCGTTGACTGTTTCCTTAACTCCGAGACCGTGGGCGACCTCGCGGAAAACGATGCTCCAGAAGAAGGCATCTGAAGAGAGGTGTCCGATACCGGCGTTTCCAAGAAGGACTGCACCTGTAGGGGCGACTATGTAGTTGTACTTAGCCCTGATGATGTTCTCAAGCAGAATAGTCCTGGTACCCTTGTCTTTCTGGACCTGGGCGTCGAACGGGAGATTGAGGGCGATGACCTTTACTCCGGCGTTGGCCTTACCTGCGTAATAGAGAGCGTCGCAAGAGAAGATGTTGGA
>JAEESD010000139.1 GCA_016286145.1 Bacteroidales bacterium
GGTACTTCAGAAGGCCTCTGGTATTAGTCATTCCGTAAGGCTCCATATACTCGATACCGAGCTGGCGGGAAGCGTTCCAGGCACCCGTAAACTGAACGGATACTCCGAAGTTCTTCCAATTTAATCCGGTGATAAGACCGGCTACATACTCGGGCCTCTGGCCGTAACCGAAGAAGGTACAGTCGTCGCCGTTGATCTTGCCGTCGTGGTTCAGGTCCTTGAACATGGCGTCACCGGGACGGGGGTTACCGAGGGTGATGCTGGGGAGGGTTCCGCCTTTTTCCGTGGTCAGGAGTTCGTTGGCCTCGTTGAAATCGCCCTCGTTGAGATAACGGTCGAATATGAGTCCATAGGAGAGGCCGGTGCTGCGCCCGGTCTGGGCCATATAAGGCTCGTTGGGCTCGACTTCGTCCATATAGATTATCTTGTTGCGGGAGCAGGAGAGGTTGCCGGTGATGTGGTAGCTGAAATCAGAATTGATTTTGTGGTTCCAGGAAGTCGAAAGTTCATAGCCGTGGTTGTCTACAACACCGAGGTTGAGCATCGGCAGGCTGATATCGGCTATATCCGGCAGGGTATTTCGGGTAGAAAGGATGTCGTAGCGGTGTTCGCGGAAGTAGTCTGCTGTAATTGAGAGTTTCTGGCCGAACAGTACTACGTCTATACCGTAGTTTTGCTTGAGACACTTTTCCCAGGAGACTATAGGATTTCCGACTGCGTTCTCTATAGCATCCTGGAGCATCGTTCCGCTGTAGAGCGAGCCGAACTGCCAGGTACCCCAGTTGCCGAAGCGGGAATCGTCGTGGGCGGGGTTCCACGATCCGTTAAGATAGAGGAAACGTGCGCCGCTGTATTTGTCGTTACCTACAAGACCGTAAGACGCTCTTACCTTAAGGAAATCGACCACATTGCTGGCTCCCTCCATCCAGGGCTCGGCGCTTATTACCCAGCCCACCGAACCGGCGGGGAAGAAGCCATAGCGATAGCCGGGAGCGAAGTTCTCAGAGCCGTTGTAACCGACATTGAAGTCTGCAAGGTACTTTCTCTTATAATTATAGGTAATACGGCCTACGTAGCCTACGTACGCGGTAGGAATCTCGGTAAAATAGGAAGGATAGTAAGACTTTGACTGGTTGTAGAGGAGAAGTCCGTTTACTTCGTGCTCGCCGAACTTGCGGGAATAGTTGAGGCTGCCCTCAAGGTACCAGTCCCTGCCCCTTCCTGAATAAGAGGCGTAGGAAAGAGGCTCGTCGAGATGTTCTACGCCCGAAGTAATGAAGACGTGGGTATTGTCATACATCGGGTTGTCCATCTTCATTCCGGGCTGGGTGTAGTGGCCTTTGTAGTTGACGCCCTGCCAGCGCGATGTAGCGGCTGTAGGAGTCCTGTTGACATAGAGGCTGTAGTTGGAGTTTACCGCGCCCTTGATGCTCGCGCTGAGGCCCTTTGTGATGAAATCAAGGTTCTGGGAGAGCTGAAGGTCGAGGTTGAGGGTATTGGCCGTCTCTTCGTTGTAGCCGTAACCGTAGTAAAGATCTATTCCGGACATACCCGTATCGATGGGGATGAAGTCTCCCAGAATAGGTTTCGTAAAGTGGCCGTCGATAAAACCGGGGCTCGAGTAAGGCGTACACCAGGTGATGTACTGCCAGATGTTGCTGCCGTAGCCGTTGGGTTCGTGGCGTATTCCTACCCTTCCGCCGATGTTGATCTTGAGCAGGGTAGTCGGAGTGATGTCTACATCGACATTAGCTCTGTAGTTGTATCTGTTGTAAGTATAGTTCGAATTGTAGTTTTCGAAACTCTTCAGCATACCGTCCTGATAGAGGTAACCGAAGGAAACGAAGTACCTGACCCTCTCCGCACCGCCGGAAACGGTTATGTTGTGCTGGGTCTGGAAAGAGAGTTTGTTGAAAATGTATTCGTCCCAGTTGACGTTAGGGAACATTATAGGGTCTGCACCCGTGCGGAACATCTCCGTCGCCATCTCAGAGAAGGTGAGTGGAGTGTTTTCCGCATAAAGGTTATCGGAAAGCTGGGCTTCCGTAAAGATCTTGGCGTGTTCGTAGCTGGTCGTTGTAGTAAGGTGACGAAGGGGCTGAGTCACGCCGAAGGAAGAGCTGAAATTGATTTTTGCCTTGCCTTGTTCTCCGCGGTTGGTAGTAACGAGGATGACGCCGTTGGCGCCGCGAACGCCGAATACGGCTGTAGAGGCGGCGTCCTTAAGGACGGTGATGTTTGCAATTTCGTTCGGATCCATCTGGAAGAACGAACGCTCTACGCCGTCTACGAGGATAAGAGGCATCGAGGCCTGATTGGTAAGCGATCCGGAACCTCTGACGTAGATGACAGGGTCTTCCGCACCCGGCTGACCGGAGGACTGGATTGATGAGATGCCGGTAAGGGCTCCGGCAAGGGAGTTGGCTACGCTTCCCGAAGGAGACTTAAGGAGTTCTTCGGTACCGATGGAGGTAATGGCTCCCGTAATTGAAGTCTTTCTCTGTGAGCCGTAGGCAACTATCTGTACAGCTTCCAGGAAATTCTGGTCATCTGACAGTTGGAATACAAGCCCGGTACGGGACGCAGGCTTGACCTCGAGGGTCGAATAGCTGATGTATGAGACTTCGAACACGATATTCTTCACATCCGAGGGGACTGGAAGAACAAACTGTCCGTCGTTATCTGTAATCGCGCCTATGAGTGTGCCCTTGACAATCACCGACGCGCCTGCAAGAGGCTCACCGGTTCCGGCATCGATTACCTTTCCTCTGTATTCTATGTCCGGAGCCGCAAGGGCCGTCAGGGATAGAAACACAAGGAGGATGGTCCACAGTGTTTTTTTCATTCAGATTTTTCTGTTATAAATCAGGGCCAAGTTGCTGGCGCATCTTGGCCCTGATGAAATCATTTGTCCCGATTAACGGGCATCGAAAGTAAGGAAGTAAGCAGCTGTTACGTCTGCTGCGTCGTTGGCATACAGATCAGGAGTGTAAGTAGCCTGCTCCTGCTGGATAACAGCCTTGCCGCCTATCCTGATGTTAGGGAGGATAGCAGTTTCAGCGTGGTCGTCGCTGGTAGAGATAAGAGCGGCGTTCCTCCAACCGAGTTCATTTGCGATCCAGAGCATCTGAGGAGTCGACAGACCCTTGATGCCGGCGCCCCATCTGTCTTCCCAGTCGAAGCCGTCTGTAAGGTTGGGCTGGTTGCTGCCGTCCCAGAGATCCTCGCCGCCGCCGGATATCATCAGAGCGATCTTGTTGTCATAGGTCTGGCCGATGACGATCCTCTTGTGATAGAAGCCGTTCCAGCCCATACCGCAGACACCCTGCATTGACATCCACTGCGAACCGTCGTTGTAGACTATATCGATTCCCTTGAGAGCCTTACCCTCGCGGATACCCTGAACGTATGCCCAGGCAGCGTCTTTGACATCCCACTTCTCGGTAGCGTCCGCAACAACTGCAGGTACATCTGAGTAACCGGACTGAACACCTACTAGGTAGAGGCCGCCGTCCTTGACAGCTGCGTAGTTGAAGGAGATCTTGCCGGCATCGTTGATACCGATGGAGTTTCTCCAAGGGGCATCCTGACCTTCGTCTGCGAAGTTCTTCTCATCGTAGACCATATAGTTGATGACATCACCCTTCTTGCAACCGGTAACTACAACAGAGTTGTTGAAATCGCCCATCTTCTTCGAGAAGTCGACGTTTGCCTTGATGTCGGCAGCGAACTTAGCCTGATCGATGTAAACAATAGCTACACGGCCGTGGATATCCATCTTCGGGCGATCTTCTGCCCAGTCACCGGGGAAAGAGAAGACATCAGCAGCATAAGTATAAGTCTCACCTGCATCAAAGTCGGGCCACTCGTAATCCCAGTTGAAGGGGTTCGAAGGGCACCACATTGTAGTCGTGCAGTAGACAGGAACGCCTGCGATGTAGTCTGTTCCGTAAACTTCAACGCCATCTACCCCAAATGTAGCAGATTCGTCTACGAATCCGAGTGCGCCGGGAGCTTTCTTAAGATAAGCCGAAACATCGAGCTTAAGGGTGTAGGGACGGTCGCCGCCAAGCCTGAGGACGAGGGGCTGCTCCATTCCGTCGGTGAAGTCATAGCTAAGATCGTCAGCGGTCTGAACGCCTTCCTCGAGAGCACCGGGGTTGAAGATGATGGTGCCGTTGGTCACATCGATCTTCGCAGCAT
>JAEESD010000140.1 GCA_016286145.1 Bacteroidales bacterium
GCGCAGTACAGAAAGACCTTCTTACTGCCTCGGATAACGACATTCTGCGTTTTGCTCCTAAGCGCCACATAGATGAAATAACCGCTGTCCTGAATTCAGTGTTCTCTCAGCTTCTTGACGAGAACCAGAAATTCAACCTCTCAAAACTAAAAGAGGGCGCCCGCCTGAAAGATTACGAAAGTTCTATTTCCTGGCTCGTTCGCGCGGGACTTATACATAAGGTACATAAACTAAGTACAGTTTCGATGCCCATCGAATTCTTCCAGGACGCGAGGAGCTTCAAGCTGTTCCCTTTCGATTCCGGGATGGCGGCCGCTCTGGCAGATATAGATCCCGCAAGAATTCTGGTGGGCGACGAAGCCTTCAAGGGTTTCAATGGCGCCTTGCTTCAGACTCTTGTTCTGAATCAGATAGCTCTTCGCGGAGATCCGGTATGTTATTATGGGGCTCAGGGTTCAACCCTCTCTATAGACTTTATAGTCCAGGAGTTCTCGCGTATTTTTCCCGTAGAGGTTATGCCCTACCAGAACGGAAACTCTAAAGCTATGAGGCTTTTCGTCGAAAAGAATCCCGGGCGAAACGGTATTCGCGCTTCGCTCGATAATCACTTCGGCCGCGAGTGGATGGACAACGTCCCCGTCTATGCGGTATCGTTTTTTCTCGCTGGACTGGTATGAAAAAGGTAGTAATTCCCGCCGGCTCTCCGGGCCGGCTTACGTTTTTCCTCGCAGTGGAGGAATATCTTGCACAAAGCGCGAAGGAGGATATGTTCTTCACTTGGCAGTCGCCCCCGACCGTAATCTGCGGCCGCAACCAGGTTATAGAAAACGAAGTCAATCTCGAGTATTGCCGTGAAAACAATATTGTCGTGGTCCGCAGGAAGAGCGGCGGCGGCTGCGTTTACTCGGACTGGGGAAACGTGATGCTCTCGTTCGTTACCCCGGACCTCGGGGTGGAAGAGGTGTTCGCCCGCTATCTCGAGATGGTAGCCGGAGTTCTTCGCGAACTGGGCTTCGACGCAGTAACTACCGAGCATAACGATATCCTGGTCGGCGGACGCAAGGTCTCGGGCAACGCCTGCTTCGCCACCCCACGGGCGACGATAGTCCACGGCACGATGCTCTACGACCTCGACATCGATGCGCTTGCCCGATCGACCACCCCGTCCGCCGAAAAACTGGCCAAACACGGGGTCCAGTCCGTCCGGCAACGGGTCGTCAATCTGAAAAG
The DNA here is from genome assembly GCA_016286145.1 of Bacteroidales bacterium. Taxonomy (GTDB): domain Bacteria; phylum Bacteroidota; class Bacteroidia; order Bacteroidales; family UBA932; genus Cryptobacteroides. The sequence goes on from JAEESD010000140.1 coordinate 1,231, forward strand.
CCTGGGACTGAAGCTGGACGCCGCAGGACTTCGCAAATATTTTGAAGATCGTTTATGTGATTCTGAAATGGTTCTCACCGCAGAGGATATCGAAAAAATCGTTAAATTTGAAAACTAATATAAAAGCAATGGAAGAAAACCTTAAACTTACCTGCCTGCACGACCGTCACGTTGCTCTCGGAGCGAAGATGAGTCCGTTCGCGGGTTACGATATGCCTATCCAGTATTCGGGCATTACAGAAGAACATCTTGCGGTCCGTACTAAGGTCGGAGTCTTTGATGTCTCCCATATGGGCGAAGTGTTTATCAGCGGTCCGGAAGCGGAAGAATTCATCAACCACATCTTTACGAACGACATCCGTACCAGTAAGCCCGGCCAGGCGCTTTACGGAATGATGCTCTATCCGGACGGAGGAACAGTAGATGATCTTATCGTTTACCGCGAGTTTGAGCCCGATCACTTCCTCGCCGTAGTGAACGCTTCGAATATCGAAAAGGATGTGGACTGGATGGTTCAGAACTCAAAGGGTTTCAATGTAAAGATCGACAACCAGTCTGAGCTCTGGGGTCAGGTGGCAGTTCAGGGTCCCGAGGCGGAAAAGACCCTCGTCGAGGTTCTTGGACTTAAGAACGCTCCCGAGATTGGCTTCTATGAATACGCCGAGGGAGAGTGGAATGGCGCCAGACTGATCATCAGCCGTACCGGCTATACCGGAGAAGATGGTTTCGAACTCTATACCGACATAAAAGGAACTCAGGACATTTGGGATAAGTTCATCAAGGCCGGAGTCGCCCCCTGCGGACTTGGCTGCCGCGACACCCTTCGTTTCGAGGCGGGCCTTCCGCTCTATGGAGACGAATTGTCGCCCGAAATCTCTCCCGTAGTAGCAGGACTCTCTATGTTCTGCAAACTCGATAAGGAAGAGTTCATCGGAAAAGAGGCGATCGAAAAACAGAAGACCGAAGGAACGGCGAAGAAAATTGTCGGCCTCGAAATCTTCGACCGCGCCATCCCTCGCGCCGGCTACCCGGTAGAGCTCGAAGACGGAACCGAGGTCGGAGTTGTGACAACGGGCTATCACAGCATTTCGCTGGACAGGAGCATCTGCTTCGCCCTGGTAGACAAAGCCTACAGCGCCCTCGGAACAAAGCTCAATGTCCGCATCCGTAAGAAAGTATTCCCCGGAGAGGTCGTCAAAAAACGTTTCTATCAGACAAACTATAAAAAATAATACTATGTCAAAGATTATTGAAGGTCTTCTCTACAGTGAGTCCCACGAATGGGTAAAAGTTGAAGGTAACATTGCCGTCATCGGCGTTTCTGATTTCGCTCAGGCGGAGATGGGAGACATTACTTATGTCGACCTCCCGGACGAAGGAGACGAATTCGAAAAGGGTGAGGATTTCGGCGCTCTCGAGAGCGTAAAAGCATCCAGCGAACTTTATACTCCCGTTTCCGGTAAGGTAGTCGAGGTCAATACCGCTCTCGAAGATGCTCCCGAACTCATCAACGAGGACGCTTTCGAGAACTGGATTATCAAGGTCGAAATGAGCGACGAAAGCGAGCTCGAAGACCTGATGGACGCAAAAGCATACGAAGCAGTAGCAAAGTAACCGTATGAGCAATTTCCCTTATTTTCCGCACACCGCGGAGGATATTCGGCAGATGCTCGATCGGATAGGGGTCAAATCTTTAGAGGACCTCTATTCCGACGTGCCTGCCGATTTCCTTTTCAAAGGCGAGTACGACCTGCCGGACGCAAAGTCTGAGCAGGAAGTCCGCGACTGGTTCGAAAAACTTGCCGCCCTTAACCCGAAGCTCAAGGTCTTCGTAGGCGAGGGCTCTTACGACCATTATAGCCCGGCGGTAATCCCGAACCTCCTTTCCCGTTCGGAGTTCCTTACAGCCTACACCCCTTATCAGTGTGAGATTTCGCAGGGCACTCTCCGCTACATCTTCGAGTATCAGACTATGATCTGTAACCTCACCGGGCTCGATGTCAGCAACGCCTCTATGTACGACGGCCCTACCGCCGCCGCCGAGGCGATGAGGATGGAGGTCGCCTGTGCGAAGAAAAAGAACACCGTTCTCGTATCGAAGGGCCTTCTACCGAACGTACTCGAGGTGATCAGGACCTACGCCAAGTACTATGGGACTACAATAGAGGAGATCGCGCTCGAGGGCGGCCAGACTTCGCTCTCTTCGCTTAAGGCCCTGCTGGCCGGAGGCGATGTAGCCGGCGCGATCGTTCCTTCGATCAACCGCTATGGCATCATTGAGGACCTTACAGGCTTTGCCGAAGCCCTCCATGATGCGGGCGCGGTCCTCGCGCAGTACTGCGACCCTTCGGCGCTGGCGGTCGTCAAGTCGCCGGCAGAGTGGGGTGCGGACATCGCTGTGGGCGACGGGCAGAGTCTCGGAATCCCGATGACGCTCGGCGGCCCGTCCGTGGGCTTTATGGCCTGCAAGAAGGACTATATGCGCAAGCTCCCCGGGCGCATAGTCGGCCAGACGGTCGATTCCGAGGGCAGGCGCGCGTTCGTCCTGACGCTCCAAGCGCGCGAGCAACACATCCGCCGCGAAAAAGCTACCTCGAACATCTGCTCCAACGAGTCGCTGATGGCCCTTTATGTGACGATTTATCTGTCGCTGATGGGACCTCAGGGAATGAGGGAAGTCAACGAAAAATCGTATGCGGGAGCCCATTACCTTTATGAAGAACTGCTCAAGACCGGAAAATTCGAGCCCGTCTTCCCGGATAAACCCTTCCTCAAGGAATTTGTCCTCAGGCCGCTTGTCGATCTCGACGCCCTTCAGAAGAAACTCTATCAGGCCGGCTTCTTCGCCGCGCTTAAGACAGAAG
>JAEESD010000141.1 GCA_016286145.1 Bacteroidales bacterium
ACCGAGACGGAAATTATGGGCAGCGCCGCTGAACGCTCCTAAACGGGCATTGTCGTAGGCATACTCGTCATCATCACCTTCTACGCTGCGGAATTGCATCCTTCCGTAAGAAACGAGTTCGTAGTCCAGACTCAAAAGACCAGCGCGGCCAAAGGTCCACGCCAGACCGGCATCCAAAACGCTGGGAGTCATAAGGGTATACCTGTACCAGCCTTCTTCGCCGGAGCCGCTGAAGTTCTTACCATTGTCATAGCGAACTTTACCGCTGTGTTGCCAGGTTTCTTCAACGGTCATATCAGTTCTTGTCTGATATGCCAGACCGAGCCTGAGGCTGTTTGTAGGAAGCCAGATAAGACCGGCCTTGAAGTATACGCCCGAAGCGGAAGCGTAATAATTGTAACGATAGGCTGCGTCGCTGAAGTAGGTATCTTCAGTACTGGAATCTGCGTAAGTGAAGGACACGGGGAAATCCTCAACGGTAGCTGCTACTTCGGAGATATTCTCTACGTTGGTGTAATTCACCATCGGGAAGCCGATGTTGAAGCCCAGGAAGAGGCAGTCTCTGAGGTTGAAGCCGAAATTGAGGAGCATATCGCTCTTATAACCGATATGGGTTACGGAAGAAGTCTGGATAAGGTCGCTCGGGACGAACTTGTCTCCTTTGTCTGAAAGGACCTCAGCACAACCTACATATTCGTTGTTGGTACCGAAGGCATTGATAAGGCCGATGTCGTAGCCCATCGCTACATCCCAGTAATTAGAATAGTCGGGATTGTCGTAGAAATTACTGGAGGACAGGTCGGTAGGAGCGATATTCAGATCGGTAGCGGCTGCCGCCATCTCGCCGAAACGGGAAGACATAGGGTTTCTGCCGGAACTGACCATCTTTGAATTGTAATCCTGAGTACTGTTGACAGCGAAGGCGAAAGTAAAGGACCTGAGCCAATCGCCGTCTGTATCATAACGGGTACTGAAACCGATGTTGGGGAGTTTGAAGGAAGGATTGAAGGTATTCTGACCCAACTGGTAAGGGCTGCTGGGACTGAGAGAAGAGTGAGTCCTTCCTACGGACAGACTCAGGGAAGGAGTAATCTCGCACTGAGAGTAACCGGCTACTGCGGAACCTGCGGGATTGATTCCGATAGTTCCAAGGTCTCCTCCCAAGGCTGTAACGGCATTGGAAAGACCGGCCGATTTAGCCGAGCCTACATAATCGTTTTCAACCAGCAGGTAGGCATCGTACATAGACTGCGCACCTGCTGCGAAACACACCGCCAAAAACGCGGTGAGAGTTATAATAGTCTTTCTCATTTCTGTCTGCTTTATCTGCGTCCGCCGCCGCCGTGGTAACTACCGCCGCCACTGCTGTGGGAGCTGTGTCCGCTGCTGTGTGAGGAACTGCCACCGGAATAGCCGCCGCTGCTTCTGCTGCTCGACGAGGAGCGGTAAGACGATGATGAATTGTCGTAACTGCGGGGCTGGACATCTGAGTGACCGCTGTTATAAGATGCAGAAGACCGCGCACGCGTTGCAGATGTCGTGCGATAATTGCGGATCTCCGAATATCCCTCTTCCCTGTTGATTGCGGTAGTACGCGGGACGTTGCGGGTAGCTTTCAGGCGGTCTATGTCGCGCTGAGCGGCCGCGGACGCGGTTCGGGCGCTACGGCCGTAGGCAGAAGAGCCCGAACGGCTGTAACGGCCGGAAGTAGCGGAACCTGCCCTGCGGGCGTATGTTCCGCTATGGGCATAGCCGTAGTACGGACGTCCATAGCCCCAACCATAATAGGGATAGCGATAGTAATAGGGATCCTGCCAGCCGTATCCCCAATAATCCCAGGGATCGTACCAGCCGTAATAGCCATAATAGCTGTAGTAGTAGGGATTTCCCCAATAATAGGGATATCCCCAGTCGTAGTAGTAACTCCAGCGGGAATGCCAGCCCCAGTGATAGGGGCGCCAGAATCTGTAGGGATAATCGTATTCCCAATAGTCATAGGCGCCTGCAAAGGTAGAATCTGACTCGTCGCGGAAATTATCGAGCGAAGCGCGGTAACGGAACTCTTCTTCACTTTTTGGTTCCTGGGCGCTGGCCCGAGGATTAGGTTTGTAGTAGATTCCGTCCTGGAAGCGATTGCCCTCGGAGTACACTCCGGCCGAACCGCAAGAAACGGCACATAAAAGAGCCGCCGCAAAAAATATCAAACTGCGTTTCATATGAACCTCCTACAATTATTTTTACTATCTTTGCCCGCAAGATTCGTACCCGCGCGGGAGCGGGACTGCAAATTTAGCAAATTTTATACATAAATACGATGGCAAAAGAAATCACACCGCGAAGCGAGAACTACTCACAATGGTACAGCGACCTAGTCGTCAAGGCCGATCTCGCCGAGCAGTCAGCAGTGAGAGGATGTATGGTCATAAAGCCTTACGGATACGCAATTTGGGAGAAAATGCAGAGCGTACTAGACGCCGCCTTCAAGAAGACGGGAGTCCAGAACGCCTACTTCCCCCTCTTTATCCCTAAGTCTTTCTTCAGCCGTGAGGCCGAACATGTAGCCGGCTTCGCCAAGGAGTGTGCGGTAGTAACTCATCACCGCCTTATGAACGACCCGGACGGAAACGGCGTAGTAGTGGATCCTGATGCGAAGCTCGAAGAAGAGCTGATCGTCCGCCCGACCTCCGAGACCATCATCTGGAGCGTCTATAAAAACTGGATCAAGAGCTGGCGCGACCTCCCTATTCTCTGCAACCAGTGGTGTAACGTCGTACGCTGGGAGATGAGGACCCGCCCGTTCCTCCGTACTGCCGAATTCCTCTGGCAGGAAGGCCATACAGCCCACTCTTCGGCCGAAGAGGCCCAGGCGAAGGCGATGGAGATGGTCGGCGTCTATGCGAAATTCGCCCGTGAGACCATGGCCCTGCCGGTCATCGTCGGCCACAAAAGCCCGAACGAGCGCTTCGCCGGCGCATTCGATACCCTTACGATCGAGGCAATGATGCAGGACGGAAAGGCCCTCCAGGCCGGAACGTCTCACTTCCTGGGTCAGAATTTTGCGAAATCGTTCGATGTCCAGTATGCAGACAAAGACGGTTCGCTGCAGTACGTGTGGGCTACCTCCTGGGGCGTAAGTACCCGCCTGATGGGTGCGCTGATAATGGCCCACGGCGACGACAATGGCCTCGTCCTGCCCCCTGCCTTGGCCCCGATCCAGATAGTGATGGTCCCGATCTTCAAGACAGACGAGGAACACGACGCCGTAATCGCCGAGTTCGAAAAGATCAAGAAGGGCCTCGAGGCCCTCGGCCATAGCGTAAAGATCGACGACCGTGACACCCTCCGCCCGGGCTTCAAGTTCGCGGAGTGGGAGCTCAAGGGAGTCCCGGTACGCCTTGCGATGGGCGCCCGCGATCTGGCAGCCGGTACGGTAGAGGTTGCCCGCAGGGATACCCTTACTAAGGAGACCATGGCCCTCGAGGGTATCGAGGAGCATATCCACGGCCTTCTGGACGACATCCAGGCAAACATCTACAAGAAGGCTCTGGACTGGCGCGATTCAAACATCAGGAAGTGCGATTCCTGGGAAGAGTTCAAGACCGAAATTCAGAAGGGCGGCTTCCTTCTCTGCCACTGGGACGGCACTGCCGAAACCGAGCAGAAAATCAAGGACGAAACCAAAGCCACCATCCGCTGTATTCCTATCGACAGCTGCGTCTGCGAAGAAGAGGGAGTCGACATTTACTCCGGAAAACCTTCAAAGGGCCGCGTCGTTTATGCAATAGCTTATTAATTCTGTAACGATATGAAAAAGACATTCGCTTTTATCGGTGCATTCGCACTCGCGATAGCTTCTGCATTCGCTCAGGATGCAGTTCAGAAAGCAGCTGAAGATGCAGCCGCAGAGATTTCCGGCGCGCCTAAAGAGGAAGTCGTCGCTCCCAAACCGAACTACTGGACTAACTCTCTGTCTGTAAGCCTCGGAGTAAACAACACTCAGCTCAAGAACTGGGCGGCCGGTGGATACA
>JAEESD010000142.1 GCA_016286145.1 Bacteroidales bacterium
CGACTCCGCCGGCAGCGGCGAGAAGGCCCGGGACAAATAAAAGGAGCATCTCTGCGCGACCGGGCCTTCGACTGTCGGTTATAGATTCGACGTAAAGGTAATAAAGCGGGTAAACTGTAAGGGTGGCCCAGGAATATGCTACTGCGAACAGGTTGAATGCGGGGATCTCGCCATCGCTGAAATAGACGGCGTGGTACAGGAACAGAAGCATGGACACGCAGAGGAACACTCCGAGGTTTCGCTGCGCCCTGTTCAAGCTCTTATAACTGAGGCACGCATGGAGCGTCCAGAAAAAACACACCATGAAGGGCAGAGCCGGTATGAAACTGTTTATAAAAGCCATCCTAATGGCAAATATAGGCCTTTTGTACGATTTGACCGATATTTTTTTCGATATGTGCGTCGAGGACGATATATATATCGCACTTTAGCATCTTGAAAAAAACATGCTAATCGAATCGCTATGAAAAGGTTTTTGTTATTGGCCATGATGGCTTTCGCCGTGTTCTCTTTCCTGCCTTCATGTGAGGAGTTGTCTCCCAATGAAAACGGAACCGAGACAAATGGCGGCAACGGAAACGGCAACGAAGACGGCAACGGAAACGGCGGCGGAAATGAGATCGTCGGCCAGGCCTGGGACGCGGCCAACCCTCCGGCCCGGCCCGACTGGTTTGATATTTACTACTGGGACCGCACCGACAGGCAGATCGCCGGTCTCCGTGGCAAAGTAAAGTCTCATCATATTACGAAGTACACCACATATGACGAATATGTATATGACGAGGCCGGCCACCTGACTGCGAAGAAGTATGTGAATACGACGGACTCAAGCAGCAATACGGATGAACTCCACACCTATGATGCCGCCGGACACAGGACACGTACGGAAATCCGCTATCCTGCCTCTGACAATTACCTTGCGACATGGATCGATTACGAATACGGAAACACCGGCAAATATGTCCCGACGCAGAGTTTCGGCTGGGCGCGCGGTCTTTGGGAAAGCAGCAACGGCTACCCGATCACGATACTCAAGGACCTTTCGAAGATGCGCCTGTGTCACGACTTGGCGGATCACATCCAATGTACCGAGTGGTCTTTCAGTTTCGGCAATGACGGCAATCTCGTGATTACTGAAGATTATTTCTGGTATCCCATTGGTGGAGATCCGACAAACAAGGACACCCGGACCAATGAGGAAATCACTAATTACACTGTAGTCTATAATAATGGAATGCCTTATTCCAGCGAGGAAGTCATTTCAACCGAATACTTCAGCAATGGAATGGTAAAAAGCCAGGTGCTTCGCGACGGTGAGTATCATTTCGTCGCGAATGACCAGGCAAATGTGATTGAAACCTTTGACTCCACCGTGGAGCCGAACGGAATGCTTCCGATATGGTGGAAGAAATACAAGTATAACGACAACATGGATCCTACCGACCTGGAAGAGTGCTCGGTGGAAAAGACTAAGCAGTTCCATGATACCTGGACGGATTATCGCTATGATTCGCACTGGAACTGGATAGAGAGAACCGAGACCATCATTCCCCGTTGGTTTGGGGAAACGTATCCGGATAAAATAGGAAGGGAAATACTTTATTACGAATAATAAGGCCAGGGGAGTTTGAGGGGGGAACGCCGTCAATAATACGATGTAGGATATAACAGTAGTATTAATAAGGCCAGGGGAGCTTGAGGGGGAACGCCCCCTCAATAATTGTAGCCGTAGGCCGAACGAAAAACGGCAGACCGATCGGTCTGCCGTTTGAGTGAGGACTACTGGATTTGAACCAGTGACCTCTTGCCTGTCAAGCAAGCGCTCTGAACCAACTGAGCTAAGCCCTCAGGAAAAGGACTGCAAATATATGTCAAATATTTTCAACTTCCAAATTGAGTTTATTATATTTGTCGAGTTGTACTAAACCTTAGGAAGATTATGTTCGGATACAGACCAGACGGGAAGAAGATCAAGAATATCGACCCGATTCAGCGCATCATGCCGCATATAATGAGACACAGGCATGACTCCCAGAACCTTACACAGTACGATTGCCCTTGTGAGCCTATAGACGCGTTCATTCGCAGCGAAGCCGAGAAGGGAGAGGTGTACAATTATATGCACGTAGTGATAGCCTCGCTGGTGCGCCTGATTGCGCTGTTCCCCAGAACTAACCGCTTCATAATGAACGGCAGAATCTACCAGAGGAATTGCATCCAGATATCGTTCGTAGTGAAAAAAGGCCTCAGCTCGGAGGCTCCGGACACTACAGTGAAGATAGATTTCACCGGCCACGAAAGCATCTCAGAAGTCCGTGATATGATCAATGCCGAGATCCAGAAAAACAACAATATGGACGCCAACAACGGGACGGACAAACTGGCAAGGCTCATCACCTATACTCCCAACTTCGTTATCGGTTTTCTGGTCGGAACCATCAAGTGGCTGGACAAACACGGCCTTCTTCCTGGCGCCATCCTCAAGGTCAGTCCCTTCCATACGACCTGCTTCATCACTAACCTCAAATCTATCAAGGGCCCCTCGATCTATCACCACCTCTACGATTTCGGCAACACGGGAATGTTTTTCTCGATGGGAAAGGAGTCCATGGTCCCGGTCGTCCAGGGTAAGGAGATCGCGATAGGGAAGAGGCTCCCGCTCTGGATAGTAACCGACGAGCGCTTCTGCGACGGCTTCTACTTCGTCAGCGCGCTCAAGCAGCTGCGCATCCTTCTCGCGGACCCCGCCCGAATGGCTGAGCGTCTGGAGAATCTGACCGAAGACACGCAGGTTATAGACAAACACAGTCTCAGGAAATGATCGCCCTGATTACCGGAGGCAGCTCAGGAATGGGCCTGGAGTTCGCCCGGCAACTGGCGGCGAAGGGCTATGACCTTATCCTTGTAAGCAATCGCGCGGACGAGCTTGAGCAAGCCTCGGCCGAGCTGCGGGAAAAGTTCCCGGTCGCGGTCACGACCCGCTGCCAGGATCTTGCGAAGACCACGGCAGCCGACGAGCTGTTCGAGTGGTGCGAAACGCTGCCCGACGTGCTCATCAACGATGCCGGAATGTTCTTTTTCAAGGAGTTGCAGGTCGAGGATCTTCCGAGGGTCCAGGCGATGGTGGATCTTCATATCGTTACAGTCACTCGCATCTGCATACTTTTTGGCGCGGCGATGAAGCAGCGGGGCAGCGGCCGGATCCTGAATATCTCGTCGATGACCGCGCGAATCCCAGCGCCGGGAATTACTATCTATTCCGCAACTAAAGCATATCTAAAGAGCTTCGGGCGCTCGCTCTCTTATGAATTCAAGCCCTATGGCGTAAGCGTCACTACGGTATGTCCGGCGGCCATAGCGACCCCTCTTTATCGCCTTAGCGAGAAGCAGATGAAGATGGGGCTTGCAATCGGGCTTATCCATACCCCAACGTGGCTGGTGAGAAGGGCCCTCAGGGCGATGTTCCGGGGACGCCGGGTGGTCAGTCCTTCGTTTATGAATTTCTGGGTCCCATCCCTTATCTGGCTGCTGCCGGGCTTTCTGATCGCCTGGCTGTGGAAAAAGCTCAAATAAAAACGCTATATTTGTAATCCAAACTGAAACTAACACACTAAAACTGATATGAAAAAAATTTTCCATCTCGCGGCTATCGTCGCAATTTCCCTGTGTGCTTCTTCCTGCCTTGTAGGAAAGTATATGTGTAACTACGCTCTTAAGCCTACGCCGCACGGTGTAGACGACATCGAGCGCACCCGCCACAAAGCAGACTCCCTGCTTCCCGGCAGTACCGCCTGGTACGACGGCCTCAAGGCCCAGGGCATCCTCAAAGACACAACCATCACCGGCTATCGCGACTTCAAGGTCCACGCCTGCTACGCCCCCGCCAAGAACCCCGCTACCGCTCAGGGAACTGCAATCGTAGTCCACGGCTACGGCGACAACCACTTCGTATTCCTCTACCTGGTCCGTATGTACAGGGATGAGTTCAACTACAACGTCCTC
>JAEESD010000143.1 GCA_016286145.1 Bacteroidales bacterium
AAACACCTATCTATCAGTTAAATACTAAAAGCGCTACCCCTCCAAACAGGGGGTAGCACTTTGCATAATTCACAGTGTCACAGAGAGATAGCTGCCAAGGACACATCTTAAATAAACTGGCCGTCGCGCATTTCGAGGACGCGGTCGGAGAGGGCGGCGAGGTCGCGATCGTGGGTGACGATCACGATGGTGACGCCGTGGCGGTCGCGCAGGTCGAAGAACATCCGGTGCAGCTCCTCCTTGGTGCGGCTGTCGAGGTTGCCGGAGGGCTCGTCGGCGAAGAGCACCGCCGGCGCATTTACCAGCGCCCGGGCCACAGCTACGCGCTGCTGCTCACCGCCGCTGAGTTCAGAGGGTTTGTGCTCCAGACGCTCCCCGAGTCCGAGCTCGGAAAGCAACGCCGCAGCGGCCTCAGAGGCCTCTCGCCGCGACCGGCCGGCAATCAGCGCCGGAATCATCACATTCTCCAGCGCATTGAATTCCGGCAGGAGGTGATGGGCCTGGAAGACGAAGCCGATCTGCCGGTTCCGGAAGGCGGAAAGGTCCCGGGCGCCCAGCCGGAGGACATCCGTCCCGGCCACCCGGAGCGTGCCGCCGTCGGGCGTCAGCAGGGTACCGAGGATCTGCAGGAGCGTGGACTTGCCGGCGCCGGACGCGCCCATGATGGACACGACCTCGCGCTCTTCCACCTGAAAATCAACGCCCTTGAGGACTTCGAGGTCCCCGAAACGTTTCCGGATACCGCTTGCTTCGATAATCATACGCTCGCCTTTTGGTCTGACACAAAGGTACGCTTTTTTGGCCTTTCCCGCAAAACTCCGTTGAAAAGACGGTTATATATTGATTTTCGATAAAAATTCATATATTTGCAGAAAATAAAGCCAGATATGAAGAGAATCATTCCCCTGCTTGCCTTCGCCCTTCTTGCGCTCTGCTGCGCGCCGAAGAGCACCCCCGTCCTTCCCGAAACCCTCGCCGGCGACTGGAACGGCATCATCGAAGGCGTCGGCCTCGCCTTCGAAATCCACCTCGGCGACAGCTGCTACGCCGCCTCGCCCGACCAGGGCGACATCCGGCTCGCGCTCGAGGTCAAGGAAGCGACCGACAGCAGCATCCGGATCAGGATCCCGAAGGTGATGGCCTCTTATGAAGGCCGGGTCAGGGGGGATTCGCTCATCGGGCATTTCGGCCAGATGGGGAAGAGCTTCCCGCTCAACCTCGGGCGCGGCAACATCGTACGCAACCGGCCGCAGACCCCGCAGCCGCCCTTCCCTTATGCCACGGAAGAGGTGTCATTCCCCAGCGGCGACCACACCCTCGCCGGGACGTTGAGCCTGTCGGACGCGACAGCGGAAACGCCTGCCATCCTGCTCGTTAGCGGAAGTGGTCCCCAGAACCGGGACGAAGAACTGATGGGCCACAAACCCTTCGCCGTCATCGCCGACGCCTTCGCCCGGGCCGGCATCGCGACGCTCCGCTACGACGACCGCGGCACGGCGGAATCCACGGGCGACTTCGCCGCCGCGACGACCGCCGATTTCGCCGCCGATGCGGCGGAAGGCGTCCGCTTCCTCCGGAGCCGCGGCTTCCGCAAGGTCGGCGTCCTCGGCCACAGCGAAGGCGGCACCATCGCCTTCCTGCTCGCCGGCTCCCCCGATACGCCCGAAGACGCCCGCCCGGACTACCTCATCAGCATGGCCGGGATGGCCGACCGGGGCGACAGCACGCTCGTACGGCAGACGACTGCCATGCTGGAGGCCACCGGCGTCCCCGGCGCCGTCGCGAAAATCGCCGTCCGGAAGACCGTGAAACAGATGCAGAAACAGAAGCCCTGGGGGCCGTATTTCCTCGCCCTCGATCCGGCGCCGGCCATTGCCGCGATCCGCTGCCCCGTCCTCGCCCTCAACGGCGAGAAGGACATGCAGGTCCTCCCGCAGTACAACCTGGACAAGATCCGGCAGCTCCTTCCCTCGGCCGACGCCCGCCTCTACCCCGGCCTCAACCACCTCTTCCAGCACTGCACCACCGGCCTCGGCACCGAGTACCCCGCCATCGAAGAAACCATCTCGCCCGACGTGCTCGGGGAGATGGTTGCATGGGTTCTGGGGCAGAATTAATTACAATCGCTCGATAAATACTAAGAAAATTCGTATTTTTGCAGAACTCACATTATGCAATAAAATACGAAAACAATGAAAAAGTTTTTCTTTACCATTCTGTTCGGCCTGATGGCTATGACCATGCAAGCACAACGTTGCGCCGTTTTGGATTTTCAGATTGGGAACGGGATTACCAGTGAAGATGTTGAAGGCATTTCTTACACCTTCCGTTCTAATTTTCACCCCGCCGACTACACTATGCTGGAACGCGCACAGATTAACAGGGCTATCAAGAATCTCGGCTATGTTCCTACGGACATGACCTTTCAGCAGATTCTAAAAGTCGGACGCAATCTTGAAGCCTCTTATCTTGTCGTCGGGAACATCAGCAAGTTCATGGATGTATATTACGTAGACATTCGCGTAATCAATGTTTCAACCGGCTCGACCCTGGTTACCGAAAGCGCCGATTTTGAACGGGCGGCCTACCGTACAAACATGGAATACCTTGCAAAGCATCTTGCCGGCAAACTAGTGTCTGCCGCACAGTAAAGACTTTTTCTTTTCCCCGGTTTTCGCGGTGTGTATCTCAAGGATCTGACCGCACATAACGAAAAAGGAGACAATAATGAAGCGTTTTGTTTTGGCCTTCTTGCTCTGTCTAGCGACAATTGCAGGAAGGGCGCAACGTTGTGCTGTACTGAATCTTCAGATAGGGACTGGTATTACCAGTGAAGATGTCGAAGGCATCTCATATACCTTTCGTTCCAATTTCCGGCCGGCCGATTACACCATACTGGACAGCTTCCTGATTGACAGAGCCCTTCGTGAATTGAATTATATCCCAACGGATATGACGTTTCAACAGCAATTGAAAGTGGGAAGAAAATTGGACGCCTCTTACATTGTTGTCGGAAACATCAGCAAGTTCATGGATGAGTACAGCGTGAATATCCACATTGTCGAAGTATCGACCGGTTTGACCAAAGCCACACAAAGTGATACTTTCCTAAGACCAGATTACCGGACAAAGATGGAGAGTTTGGCCAATAAGTTGTCAGAGAGTCTCACCTCGTCATTTGCCTTGAATCCATCTTCAGTCAAGGAAGAATCGGTATCCTTCCGTGCTGATGGGAAAATAGCAATGTTTCAAGATTCTTACTATCTCAATGCTTGGGACGGACAGTATTTGAATTTTACGGAAGACCACTTAGAAGAACAAGAAGTCGATTTGGCTTATCAATTTTCCGAAGAAATATGCAATCATCCTCTTTTGTCTGATGAGGGTATTTACAATTACAAAATAGCCTTTGATTATATTATCCGCACTAATATCGAAGGGTTGTATTTTTCGCCCAAAGATATCGTTCATCCCCAATACGTTCCTTTGGATTATAGTAATGAGTTAAATTCCATCTGTCACAAAATCATACGAAACAATTCGCTTCGGGAGGTTTTATTCAATCTTTCCGCCAAAACGCTCTGCAAACTTTGCTGCCTGTACCCAAAAGACTTCAAAGAAGAGGTCATTAAGCACTTAATGGCAACAAAAAACCTTCTCACTTCGTTGCGCCATCATTCCTACGCAATTGTTGGCGACAGTCTTTATCTGGATGGAGAAGTGGCTAATGTGACAATAGCGAGAAGCCAAATGGGATTCCTCATAAGAAGGATCCTCCTCGATGGTTTTACAATCAGTGAAATGAACGGTTATCTGGATCGATTATTGTCTAAAGTCAAGACTACCGATATTAGTGGAAACAGTGATTTTTTAAGAATTGTAACTATCAACAATACTATTTCATGCTATGTGACGGCTTCCGGATATTACTTTGGTGGGAATAACTCCGGAACAATCTATTTGCCCCAAA
>JAEESD010000144.1 GCA_016286145.1 Bacteroidales bacterium
AGGCCAGCAGAAGCGCGGCGGCGATGGTGACAACCGGCACGGCGGTCGAGATCATTCCGAGACCCACGCCGTTGATAATCACGGTCGCGGGGCCGGTCTGCGAACTCTCAGCGAGCTTCTGGGTAGGCTTGTACGAGTGTGAGGTGTAGTATTCGGTGACCTTGCCGATGATGACGCCGGCGAGCAGACCGCTGATCACTGAAAGTGACAGCCTCCACCAGTCGGGAAGACCGTTCTCGGGCTTGAAACCAAGGAGGTAGAAAACGCCGAAAGTCAGCGCGCCGATAAGGACGGCGGCGAGGTTGGTACCTACACTCAGCGACTTAAGAAGGTCCTTGAGCGAGGCGCCCTCTTTCGTACGGACTGCAAAAATTCCGATGACCGAAAGGACTACGCCGATAGCAGCGATGAGCATCGGGGCCATGATCGCGCGCAGCTGAACATCCGTTCCCGCGCTGAAGAATGCGGAAGCGCCCAGGGCCATGGTCGCGAGGATCGAGCCGCAGTAGCTCTCGTACAGATCCGCGCCCATTCCGGCGACATCGCCTACGTTGTCTCCGACATTGTCCGCGATGGTCGCGGGGTTGCGCGGATCGTCCTCGGGGATGTCCTGCTCCACCTTTCCAACGATGTCAGCGCCTACGTCCGCGGCCTTGGTATAGATACCGCCGCCAACGCGCGCAAACAGCGCCTGGGTCGATGCGCCCATACCGAAGGTCAGCATAGTGGTCGTAATGACTACCAGCGTCTGGGCGGCCGTAGCCTCATGGACAAACGCATTGAGCACGATCCACCAGATCGAGATATCCAGCAGGCCGAGGCCCACGACGGTCAGGCCCATAACGGCGCCGCTTCTGAACGCGAGCTTAAGGCCGCTGTTCAGCGAGCGCTGGGTGGCATTGGCCGTCCTTGCCGAGGCATATGTAGCGGTTCTCATTCCTACATATCCTGCCAGACCGGAGAAGAAACCGCCGGTAAGGAAGGCGAACGGTACCCAGGGGTTCTGGATATGGAGTCCGTATGCCAGGAATGCGAACAGAGCCGCAAGAATGATAAATACAATGATAACTACTTTGTACTGCTGTCTGAGATACGCCATAGCGCCTTCGCGGACGTACTGGGCGATCTCCTTCATTGTGGGGGTGCCTTCGTCTTCCTTCTTCATCTGACGGAAGAAGATGTATGCAAATGCTAGCGCGATAATCGACGCTGCAGGCACCAGGTAAAATAAATTCATACTCTAAGCTGTTTAATAGGGCGCAAATATAGCAATAATAATTGTTAAATTTGTAGAGTAATGGCATTAGAGATCGAACGAAAGTTTCTGGTAGCGGGGGAGTACAAGTCCCTCGCTTCGGGCAGCGAGCGTATCTCGCAGGGCTATCTTAGCTCTGCCTCCGGCAGGACGGTGCGCGTGCGTATCCGGGGGGATCGTGGCTGGCTCACGATCAAGGGCCCCTCGAAAGACGGCGGCCTCTCCCGCTTCGAATGGGAGATGGAGATCCCCCTGTCCGACGCACGCGCCCTGCTCGATCTTTGCGAGCCCGGCGTTATCGACAAGACCCGCTGGCTGGTTCCCGCTGGCGATGGGATCCACACATGGGAAGTCGATGAGTTCCTCGGCGAGAACGCCGGCCTAGTCGTGGCCGAGATTGAGCTGCGCTCTGAGGTTGACGCTTTCGAGCGCCCCTCCTGGCTCGGCCCCGAGGTCACCGGTGACCGCCGCTACTACAACTCCATGCTCACCCTTCACCCCTACTCCACCTGGTCCTCCCGCTGATCTCCGCTGATCCCCGTTGACCTCCCGTTGACCATCACTCCAACCACCTCTGACTTTCCGCCAGCCCCCTAAGGCGTAGTCTCCCTGCTTTTCTCGCGCAGGGAAACTACGTTTTCCCGGGTTTTTGTAGTCTCCCTGTCATTATTTTGCAGGGAAACCGCACTGTTTTTCGTAAACAGTCTCTTTTTGCTATATTTGTTAGAAATCAAAGGCCAAATATATGTTCAGAAGTTACATCGTATCCATTATAGGCTTCCTGCTGGGAGTAGGAGTGATTGTCTACGCTCAACTGTATACAAAAGCCTATTCGAATGAAGATCTGAAGCAGGGATATTCTTTCAACGCCGCCAGCATCGAACAAAAACTTCTGGGGAAAACCCTGGAAGAAGTATCGGAACAGTACCTGGCGCCCGAATCTCTCAAAAAGCAGAAGGGTAAAGGCAATATGGTCGCCCGCTATGAGAACATCAAGATCTTCACCCGCGGAGAGAAGACCATCATCAAAGGGATGGACATCACCTACAAAAACGGTGTCGCCGCGTCGATCAAATACGATGAGCCCAGAAAGAATAAGGATGCGATCTTCGCCAACTACTCCCCGCTGGCCTTCTTCTTTATGGACAAAGAGTTCCTGACAAAAGATCAGGAAGTCATCAATACGAAAAAAGCCGATAAGTGGCAGATCCCGCTGCTGATTTTGCTTCTGGTTTTTCTCGTGAACATTCCTTTCCTGCTGTCATGGCCCCTGGCGACCCTGATGGCAAAAAAGATAGGCGGCGGCGTATCTGTATTCCTGGCCCTGGTCCTTTGGCTCGCCCTTTACTGGATTTATCTTGGGATCGCCGCATATGCGATCGGGACCGCGATGATATTCCTCATCCTCGGTGGAATATGGATCCTCATCGCTCTCGGAGCCTTCGCCCGCGCGACCAGGCCCGTGTACTCTGCCCCCTCGGGCTACGATCCCTCAAGTTACGACTCTTCCTACGACACTTCGAGCCCGTCTTCGGGCCCGGCTCCCTCCTACCAGCCGCCGCTTAAGCCTAAGACCGACGATCCCGCAGTCCAGCATCTTCAGAATCTAGCCGCGCTCCTGTCTCTCTCATATGCCGGCAAACTCCCCGTAGACGCGAAAACTAATATCATCGGCGATATCGCCACCCGTGAACAAGTCGATATCGAGTCGTTCAAATATGCGATGAACAACATCACTCTGGAGGCTCCGAAACACGTCTCCGGCCAGCGAAAGATGCAGTTTATCGACGATATCGCGACTATCATGGCATGTGAGACTACTTTCTCCAATTCTTTTTTTGGAGCTGCCGTTATGATAGCTGAGCACTATGGTCTTGAGTCCAATCAGTTCCTCGGACGTGTCAAGGCAATCGCAAAGATGAAATATCAGCGCGATTTCCCTGGCGATTATACCGTTATAGACAATCAGTAGCATATGATGCGCTCGATAATGAGCCACGAGTCGATGCTGGCCGCCGTAAAGAAGAACGGAATCATTCCGTTCTTCAAGGTAGGCGTGCCCGGCTGGTCGATCGAGGAGCAGACCGCGCCCGGATACTGGTTCTGGGAGGATGAGGCCGACACGCTGGGGCCATGGGACTGGAAGGTCGACGTGGTCCAGAGCGGGGAGATCGCCTACGGCAAGTTCCTGGGCGGGAAGGCCGCGTTCGCGACGGTCGAGTTATACCGCGAGCTCATGAACTGGCGCCGCTCGCTGGCGAAGTATCAGGTTGCTAGCGGCCGGGCGGGAGTGGACGCTGAAAATGCTGCCCACGGCCGGGCGTGCGTAAAGGCCGAGCGAATCGCGCTCAATCGCAAGCAGACCACGGGCGAAAAGACCATGGGCGTGTTAGCCCCCATCTGCCTGGAGGCCATCCGCGCCGCCGGGGCCATGGGAATGAAGGAGCTGCGCACGATCTGCATCGAGAAGGTCGGCAAGCGCATTCCCGGGACGCAGCTCGAGATCAAGAAGAATGTGATGGACAGCGTGATGGCGTACCTGCAGATGGGGACATGGACGGTGATCGGCGATATCGAGCGCGTCTACCGCGGCCCATCGCTGACCTACTCCGGCTGGCAGCGCGCCTCGAACACTACCCCAGACGCGCTGTTCGGACTCTCGGATGCCCCCGGCGCCATGCCCGGCCCCTCCGACGTCATGCCC
>JAEESD010000145.1 GCA_016286145.1 Bacteroidales bacterium
TGGCTCGGCTTCACGGTGATACCAGTGTAGAAGTCCTCGCGTTTCTTGAATGTTAGCCTAATACGTACGGGGCAGTATCCGTTAGCGTCTGCTCCTCCGAGGGTGACGATAGGTTCTTTAGGTAGTTTCATAATAGACCATTTTCAGCGTAAATATAATACTGAAAAATTAAATCCACCCAATTTTCCACCCAAATTATTGCAAAATAATGCAATGTTATGCAAATTTTTGCAATCGTGTATAGTTTGTAAATTATTGTGTATCTGTGTGATACAGAGAGATTTTTTTATTTTTGCAAAATGCCGCAAAGTTTAGGTATGGATACCACATCGCACCCGAAAAACAGGCCGCTCATCAGAGCGGCTTTTTTCGTGTGCGATGCGGGGCCGCTTCCATCCCCCTGCACCCCCAAGGGACAGGGGGGCGTACCCCCCTGACCCCCTGCCTCAATAATTATAAAAGCCTCCTGTCGGGAGGCTTTTTTCGTCGGGTGCTGGAGCACAGATATTAATAATCTTTATTTTCCGGTGTAGATGCCTTCGAAGAGGATGGTGCCGGAGGTGGCCTCGCCGATGACGAAGGCGAAGGGGTGATCGCAGGTGAAGTAGATGGTTCTATGTTCCTGAGGCGCGGCATCGAAAACTCCTACCATCTGAACGACAGTAACTGCGGCGGCTTCGGTGCCCCACTCGGCGACGGTAATCTTGGCCTTCTGGATTACATCCTCGATCCAGTATCTATAATCCTCCTCCTTAGGAGCGAACATCCTGTCGAACTGCGCAGTCTTTTCAAAAGCGCGGTTGAGACCGAGGGCCTTGAGGTTATCTTTCAGATAGAACTTGTTCTCGATGTCGAACTTGGGGAGTTTGACGTGGACCTCGGCGTTGGGAATATAGCTATCCCAGATCTCCTGCCAGGAAGTCGTGGCGAGTTTCTCGAGTAGCCCTTCGATATTGTTCTCGTCAGGAAGGAGTATGCCCATATAGAAGTGACCTCCGGTGTAGGGAAGAATGAGCGCGCCGAATCCGTCCATCTCTGAGTAACGGTAACCGCCTTCGGTGTACATCATTTTGACCTTCTTGACCGAGCCGTCGGGAAGAGTGAAGTCGTGGTCTCGGGTCCCGCTCTGCCTGAACATAGGATCGTACTGACTGCCGGCCCATTTCGCCTTGAAATAAAGGGCGTTCATAAGGAAGGCGACAGCATAGGGGGAGATATCGTTCGGGTCAAGGACTTTCTTGATTACACCGTCGGTATTGCGGCTAGACCACTCGTTGATGCGGGCGGCGATGAGATTAGGGTTGGTGAAATCAACATTCTCTACAGCGGCATAGTAGTTCTCTTCGACCGTCTTCTGGAAAGCCGGAAGAAGGGGGAACTTCTCGTTTACAAGAAGAGCATCGGTGACCTTGAGCTTGACGTTCAGCGAGACGGCGGGGAGCTGCTCGATCAGAATCCTGCAATACTCATTGAGGGCATCGATGCCTTCGGCTCCATAGCCGAGGAAGTCGATTATCTCCTGAAGGGTTTCGTCGGAGGCACCGTTGGCGGTCATTGCCAGGGCGTACTGAAGACTGAGCGGCGAGAGAATCAGGCTTTCGCCGTCGTAGATTTCGTCAAGGAGACGGAAGGCCATTGCGTTTCCGGAGGTGACATAACCCTGCTGGGTTTCGTTCAGAGTAACCTTAGTTAACTCTTCGGTCGGGGTAGGCGAAGAAACCTTGATGGGGTCCTTCACTTCGTCCTGCTTTCCGCAGGAAGCCATCACGATTACTGCGACGGCAAATAATGCGATTTTTTTCATAATGCGTAACTAAAGCCATCAATAATATTCCACGCACCGCTGGTGAAGTCGGGGACTTCGACCGGGCGTGACCCGTTTTCGAGGGAAATTCGCGAGAGTTCGGTGACGCAGCACCACTCCGCGAGGTCGTAGACATCCATATCAAGAGGAAGTCCGTGGTTTAGGCAATAGATTACACGATAGTCCATCAGGAAGTCCATTCCGTCGTGGCCGCCGACGGTCTTTGAAAGGGCTTCGATCGAGGGAGTTAAGATAGGGCTGCGGTAGCCCGGCAAGAGCGAGGCGAGCTCGTCGCCTTCGTAGACCCTTTCGGCACCGTCGGCGGACAGGCAGACGCGCTCGGAGGGATACTTCTGCGCGAAACCGGCCGTGCCCACGAGTTGGTAGCCGCGATCGTACGGGCGGGGCGTCATGACGTCGTGCTGCAGGAGGATGGTCCTGCCCTTCTGCGTGCGGATCATGGTCATCGTCAGGTCGCCGTTCTGGAAGCCGGCAGGCTCAGAACCGGTCTGCTCCCTAAGGAAGCGGGGACCGTTGAACGGGGCCGTGTCCATGGACACGAGCGTCGCGAGCCTGTCGCCACGGTGGATTCCGAGCGCCTGGCAGACCGGGCCGAGGCCATGGGTAGGGTAGAGGTCGCCCCGCTGGGAGCGGTTGAGCTCGAGCCGCCAGCCCATATTGTCGGGGCCCCAGCGGTTTTCGAGGTTGTGGTGGTAGGCGCCTTCGGCATGGACAAGCTGGCCGAAAGCCCCACGGCGGGCCATTTCGAGGGCCGTGAGCTCGAAGCTGTCGTAGCAGCAGTTTTCGAGTATCGTGCAATGGCGGCGGGTGCGCTCGGAGGCCTTGACCAGGGCCCAGCACTCATCCAGCGTCTGGGCGGACGGGACCTCGATCGCGACGTGTTTGCCGCAGTCCATCGCGTAGAGGGCGATCGGGACGTGGTGCCCCCAATCCGTGCAGATATAAACCAGGTCCACGGCGGGGTCCTCGCAGAGCGCGCGGTAGTCCGTGTATGCGCTCACGCCGGAGGCGGCTGCCGCAGCTTCGGGCCGGACGTCGCAAACGGCCGCGAGGTGGCAGCCGGGGACCTTGGGAAGCCGACTAACGGCTTCAGTTCCGCGCCGGCCAAGCCCGACCAGGCCTACGCCTACGTCGGGGATGGGCTCTGCGCGGAACTGAAGCATATCAGTCCGGCTGTCTAGTGTCATAGCTGAGCTATAAACTGTTTCATATGATCCAGGTTAGCCTTCGCACTGCGCCACAGGGCCATCTGGTTACGGGTACGTACCAGGTTGTGTTCAGGATAACGGATCTTGTAGTAGGTATCTCCGTTGATATAATCAGCAAAGAAACGGACAGCCTGCATAAACGGGAAGAGCAGCGCTCCGTAGGGGAGGTTGTCGCGCTCTATCGGGAGCAGGAAGTCAGCACCCTTGATGTAGCCTCTTGTAAAGGCCTCGAAGATATCGAGCCTGAAGGCGACCTTGTCTGTAGCGGGGTCGTCTTCTGCAACTGTGTTAGCCGCAGTGCGGAGGAAATCGCCGTAGTCCGAGAAGACGAAGCTCGGCATTACAGTGTCGAGGTCGATGACGCAAAGGACATGGCCGTCGGCATCGAAGAGCATGTTGCTGATCTTCGTATCGCAGTGGCAGATGCGCTTGGGGAGTTTACCCTCGCGGTGGAGTTTTTCCGCGAAGCACATCTCGTCTACATTGGCCCTGATCTCGGCCAGGATAGCCTGGACCTCGGGGTCGTCCAGCCTGCCGGCTTTATTGGCCGCGACTGCTTCCTCGAGCTGGCGGGCGCGCAGCTCCATATTATGGAAGTCCGGGATAGTCTCGCCGATGGGCTCCTTGATGTCTGCGAGCATCGCCTCGAAACGGCCGAAGTTCTCGCCTGCGAACTCGGAGTACTCAGGGGTAACGGAATCGTAGGTGAACGAATCCTTGATGAAAACGGAGATTCTCCAGTAGGTCTGGCCGTCTGTCCAATAGGTCTTCGGGCTGTCCTTCAGAGGAAGGAAGCGAAGAACCTTACGGTCGATGTCCTTCTCTCCGGCCGCCTCGAGTTTGCGGCGGATGTGGCCGGTGACGGCCTCGATGTTGTGTTGCAGG
>JAEESD010000146.1 GCA_016286145.1 Bacteroidales bacterium
GGCAGCGGACGCACTATAGTCTATAAGGTAAAGCAGGGCGACAATCTCAGTGTAATCGCTGCCCGTCACAATGTTACAGTAGCCCAGCTCCGAAAATGGAACAAATTGTCCGGAACGGTAATCCGCCCCGGACAAAAACTGTTAATATTTAAATAAGGTTAGTATCCGAAGATTTCCTCCAGAGAGACCTGCTGTACAGGTCCGAGAGTCTTGAGGAATTTTACATCCAGATCCTTCGGGTCTCCGAGAATTGCATAGACGTAGGTACGATCCTTAATCCACTTTGCGTGGACTGCGAGAAGGTCATCCATAGTCATCTGTCCTACTTTCTCGAATATCTGCTTCTCACGAGGCTCGGTAATTCCCAACTCCTGAGCCCTAAGGTAGCTGTTCAGAACTGCAGCGCCGGTCACCCTCTCGGTACGCAGGCGTCCGAGCAGTGAGGCCTGGGCAATCTCGAGGTTCTCAATAGCAACCGGCAGGTCCTCGATAATCTCTTCGAAGCCTTCTACGGCCTTCTGGAGCTTATCGTTCTGGGAAGCGATAATCGCACGGAACGCATAAGTATCTCCGGCGTATGAAGGCTGGTCGAGGTTGGCGCGGGCGCCGTAGGCCAGGGCGCGGGACTCTCGCATCTCCTGGAAGACGATAGCGTTCATACCGCCGCCATAATACTCGTTGAACAGTGCAATACCGGGATCCTGAGTAAGATCGAGCTTCTCTCCCCTGTCGGAATACTGTACGTAGTTGAACTGACGTGCTGTGTAAGGAGCAAGAATTACCTTCGCCTTAGGAGTAAGCTGCTTTACTGCATAGGTCTTCTGCAGAGGCTCGAGATTCTGAGTAGGATGCGAAGCCTTTACAGTCTCGATAACTTCCTCGATAGGAGCCGGACCATAGTAAAGAACAGTATACTTCTTTCCGAGAAGGCTCTTTACTTTACCTGTAAGCTGCTCTGAGCTGAGAGCCTGGAGTGCCTTGTTGGTGAGGGTAGTCTTTTTGATGAACTCTGGTCCGTAAAGGAGATACTTCTGAAGAGCCGAGTTGCAAGCCTGCTGGCTGAGCTTCTCGTCTGCGCGGGCGCGGATGATGTCACCCTTAAGTCCTGCAAGGATACCCTCGTTAGCCACCGGGGCGCTGAGTAGTCCCTCGACGATTCCTAGAGCTTTTCCTATGTTCTCAGAAAGGCCGTTGACGGAGATAGTAGTAGTATTTCCGTCAACGGCCTTTCTGAGAACATAGGAAAGGCCGTTGACGGAGATAGTAGTAGTATTTCCGGCGACCCTGAGATTGAAGTTGCAGGCGAGGCTGTACATCTCGGATGCGATCTGCTCTGCGCTCTTCTCCTCTGTTCCGAGGTAGCTGATGTAATCGGAGGCTACAGTAAGGGCAGGATCATCGTTGGAGCCGCAGTCATAGCTGAAGGTAAGAGTAGCGATGTCGTTCTTCTCATTCTTCTTGTAGAGAAGCTTGAGTCCGTCTACATCAGCAACCTTCATATCGCGCTCGTAATCTACGAATACCGGCTCGATTTCAGGCACTTCGCTCGCAGCGATTCCGGCAAGGAATGCGCTCTGTTTGTCGCGGTTTGTAACGATAGGAGTGATGCGGGGAGCGTCGATCTTCTTGATGCTCTTATCCTCGCCTATGCGCTTAAAGGCAATAGCATAGCTATCTGCTCCGAGGTACTTCTGAGCCCACTCTACCACGTCCTCCTTTGTAATCTTCGCTACACGGTCGAGATTCTTCGATGCGACCTTCCAGGGAATCTTGTAGATGAAAGAGTCGAGGAAGATAGATACGCGGCTGCGGTTGGATACCATCCTGCGCATCCTGTCAAGCTTGTAGTTGGCCTTGGCTGCCTCAAGCAGTTCCTCTGAGAAGTCGCCCTCGCGAAGTTTGGCGAACTCTGCGAGCAGAATGTCGCGCGCTTCTTCGAGGCTCTGGCCTTCCTTAGGCATAGCCTGGACAAGGATAAGACCGTGGTCTGCGCGGTCATACGGGAAAGCGTATGCGCCCAGAACGGCCTGGTTCTGCATTACATCGAGATCTATAAGACCAGCCTGGCCGTTGAAGAGGATTGAGGAAACAATTTCAGCAAGCTCGCTCTCCAGAGAGGTAGAACCGGGAGTCCTCCAACCCATCAGAACGAACTCAGACTCGTATCCGAGGATATCCTTGACGAGAGGCTCAGTAATAGGCTCTTCGGGCTTTACGGTAAAGGTCGGGAGGTTCTTGTTGGGCTTCCAGTCGCCGAAGTACTTCTCGATTATCTTCACCATCTCGTCCGGATCAAAGTCTCCGGAAAGGCAGATAGCCATATTGTTCGGAACATAGTAGGTGTCCTTCTGGTGGCGGATTGCCTTGAGAGAAGGATTCTTGAGGTGGTCCTGAGTACCAATAACGGTCTGAGTTCCGTAAGGATGGTTCGGGAAGAGCAGAGAGTCGATAGCATCGAGAGCCTTCTCGGTATCGTCTGTAAGGCCCATATTCTTCTCCTCATAAACTGCCTCCAGCTCAGTATGGAATCCGCGGAAAACGCAATTCCTGAAGCGGTCAGCCTCAATCTTTGCCCAGTTCTCGATCTGGTTCGAAGGAATCTCCTCTACATAGCAGGTAACATCGTTCGAGGTGAAGGCGTTGCTTCCACGAGAACCGATGATAGACATCAGCTTGTCGTACTCGTTGGGGATAGCAATCTTCGAGGCCTCATAGCTGACCGAGTCGATCACGCTGTAGAGAGCCAGACGCTCTGCGGGATCTGTCAGGGTGCGGTAGACCTCGAACAGGCTGTCGATAGCGGCGAGCATAGGCTTTTCGGCCTCATAGTCCTGAGTTCCGAACTGCTCGCTTCCCTTGAACATCATATGCTCGAGGTAGTGGGCAAGGCCGGTGTTGTCTGCCGGATCATCCTTTCCGCCGGCGCGTACAGCGATGTAGGTCTGGATGCGGGGTTCATCCTTGTTGACGGTCATATAGACCTTCAGACCGTTGTCCAGGGTGTAGATCTTCGCATTCAGCGGATCTCCCTTGACGGTCTCATAATTCGGGCCGCACGAAGCGACTACTGCGGCCAGCGCCGCTAGAATAATTAAACTTTTCTTCATAACACACACTAACTAATCGTATCAATAATGTCTTTAAGGAGTCTGTTGAACTCGATTACCCTGTCCGGCTTCGGAGAGTAGCTGAGAATCACGACTACCAGTCTCCTCGAAGGGATGATATAGATCTGCTGGCCGTCGTGGCCGTTGCAGGAATACATATCCTCCGGGACGTCCGGGCAGACGTGGTTACGGTTGAGCCAGAAGAATGCCCCATATCCGCCGTTGCTGGCAGACGCGGGAGTCCTGGTATAATCGACCCAACCTTCGGGCAGAATCCGCTCTCCGTTAACGACGCCGTCGTCCAGGAACATCTGGGCGAAGGTCGCATAATCGCGCGGGGTAACATATAGGTAGCTCGAGCCCACCGGCGTGCCGTTCATATCCGGTTCGAAGTGTGCCCCACGAATTCCAAGGGGCTTAAACAGGCGCTCGTCGATGTAGCGGATGAATTCGTCGTTCGAAGCGAACTTGCTGCGCAGGTAGCGCATCACTATGTTCGTGCTGCCGCTGGAATAGTACCAGAACGTTCCGGGCTCGTGTTCGAGCGGCTTACCCATCGCATACAGGCCCATATCCTGCTCCCGGTGGAGCATCAGATTGACATCCGACCTGTTACCATAGTCCTCGTTCCACTCCAGGCCGCTCTGCATCTGCATCAGGTCGTTGAGCGTAATCTTGCTGCGCTCGTCTCCCGCCCACTCGGGGATTCCGGTCGGGGCATAAATATCGACCAGCCCGTCCTTCGCCATAATGCC
>JAEESD010000147.1 GCA_016286145.1 Bacteroidales bacterium
TATCGTAAGTGCCGATATTGCGAACACAACGTACAGAAGACACCTGATGTCTGTCGTCTTCGGTGAATCTTACCGAGGGATATGAAGTGAAGGCCCAGTTATATGAATCATATTTGGATTTGGTGGCGCCTTCTTCTGCACGGATTACTCGGGGTTTGGCAATACTATTATCCGCAATAGTGGAAGACACCACCCAGGACCTCCATTCACGATTGTCTCCTGAGATACTGTTCTTATTCTCCGGCTGATACAAGCGGGCGGAAGGGCTGAGAGCCTCATTTCCAACCCACATGCCGACGAGCTGGTTGACGGAAGCTATGTACCAGCGGACTTCCCCGGGACTAATATGGCCGTCGCCATCGTTGTCGCGGTTACGTGTAAGGCATGAATACGCAAGATACTGGTAATCTTCTTTGAGTTCGGGCGTGTTATTGTCTACAGAGTAATCCAGGAATGTCTCCCATTCGGGCGAGGTAGATACTCCCCAAATTGCGGCGGAATTGTATCGCCCGTTATCATCGCTATTTGGTTTTGTCGATGTGGGGAGAGATCTTCCACTCTTCCACCAAGGCCAGACGGTCTGCGACGGATCCTTTTGCTTACGGATGCGGTACTCCATTTCATCCAGATGCTCAGTTCCCCAGAGTGTGCGCAGTTCCGGAGAATATGTGTTGTAGAAAGTCTGGATAGAACGCTGGATGATAGAATGGCTGGAGGTAATCACATCGCTCTGGCGGTCTTCGCTGTAGACTGCCTCCGAAAGGATATGGAGTTCGCGAGGATCAGCGTTGACAAACTTGCGCCAGAGGTCAGGATCGGCAGTTGCTGTCGCCGGATCGAGAGTAGGATCCTTTTCGTAGTAGTATTCGTCTATGAAGGCGGTTACGCGTATAACGCTCTGTACGCTCTCGTCTTCAGGAGTTAAAGGGTCGTCGACTATTCCGGTAGATTCTTCCAGAAAGTCGTTGGCCTGTCCGTTTTCTTTCTTCTTGGTCTGGTCAAGAATATAGTTGTAGAGTTGATGGATGTCCATCAGCTGATCCGATGCAAGTCCCGTGGTATGATCCCACCCCTTTACGTAGGTATCGCCCGGGTAAGGTACGCGGTTCTTTGAATAAGTCTCCGGTGACCCCGATTTCGCATTCAGACCGAATTTTACCCATAGGTAGTCCTTGCAATTGAACTCCCAGTCATTGGCGTCGGGATCCCACTGTGCGCCGCCTTCGTCAAAAGGAGTTTTTACATACCATGATACCTTTCTTCCGTCGAGTCCCGGAGTGTACCTGAAGGTAAGGCTATGATACTCATAGTGGGCGTCGCAGTTAACCACCGCCTCAGTAGAAAGGAGCAAGGAGCCTTCCTGACCAGGCTGGGTCTCGTCTTCATCGTGCGTGTCCGGAAATCCATCTTCGCCCAGGACCTCTATATAGATAGACCTGGAGCTGTTGATGGTGATAAAGTACGAATAGAAAGTACTGCGCTCGACATCGTAATTGTCCCAGTCGCGTCCGTCCCCGGCGCTGCTGTTGGTGAAATGGCCCAGATGGACCGTATAAACAGCCTCAGTCGTGAGGGCGTGGGCTGCGTCATTGCCGTTAGTGATGTAATTAACGCCGGTAGTTGTGAGCCCGAGGAGCAGGTCGAACCTTACGTACGTCCCGTTCGCCGGCGCGTAGATGAAGTTGGATGCTTCCAACGAAGGGTCGGTCTCTTTCTCTCTGAGGAAATAGCTGGGAGAGCCCAAAGACATAATGGATGCCTTGGGATCCTGATAGTTCTCCAGCATGTAGAAGGAGAAGACGTCCCATTCCTTGCCGTTTACCTTTTCCTTCCCTTCGAAGAAGGTCTTTTCGGTATCGAAGAAATCGACATTGGCAGGCCGCCCCGTCCCCGGAATCAGGTAGCATGCGGAGGGGACATTGTAGACCCACCATTTGCGTGGATCGCACTTGTCCGGGTCGATGTTGGCGGGGTTGTAAGAGATGTAGAACTTAACCTTGGCATCCAGAGCCCTGAGCTTCAGTTGATACTGGTCCCCAGGCTTGTTGTAGATAGCGTCGCCTGCGGATATCGAGCCCCAGCTAAGACTCCCGGTACTTACATCCGTCATCGTGCCCAACATCATAAAGAGGTCGCCACGGTTGAGGATTTCCTGCTCGAGGGTCACTCGAACTTCAGTGAGATCGTCGTATGTGTCGATTCCGGCAAGGACGTCTACGGGATCGCTGTGGTTAAGTGAAGTGATGGTGCTGGTTACATTGGCCAGCATCACAAGCGTACAGTCGTCTTTTGACTGAGTCGCAATCTTGACGACTCCGCGGCTGTTTTCTGAGTTCTCGACGTACCAGCCTTCGTTGCTGTGGGAATCGAGATCGTCGAGAGAGGAGATCTGGTGTTCGTAGGTGAAGTATCTGCCGTAGAACTTATCTCCATTACTGTCGAATAACATTACATACAGGTCGTGGATGCGCGATTCGTCCGCTCTGCTCGCCTCAGCTTTGGTGGCAATCTTGACCTCATTGCGTTTGGGATAGCCAAAACCAATGTTTAGGGTGACCGGGGTGCCTTCCGGAAGATGATAGTCTACGTTGGGCGCTATCTCCTGCCTTGCGCAGGAAAGAGTCACTAACATGCAGAGAGCTGCTGCTATGCGGGCAAATTTCTTCACGGTCTAATCAAATGTAACGTATTCTTCTTTCTCGTACCAGTCTTGAACCTCGAAGTTAAACGAATAATCGTGTTCTGCGGCTCGTTTGGTGATACGGGTTTCGATTTTAAGGTGTTGGTTGCGAAGGATGGACGGAATATCCCTTGAACGGCTGTCGTGGATGGGGAGATCCTCGAAATCGTACTCGGTATAAGTGTCGGAGTCGAGAGCGTTGTAAGTGGCGCCCTGCTTTGTCACCCGGAAGTGGACATTGATGAAATATCTGCTTCCTACGAGCCTGGCCGTTGCTGTGCTGGGGAAAACAGTCTTTACAGGCAGGGTCGATTTACCGTCGGTAAACACAAGCGGATCAGCGCCGGTGATTTCAAGGTCGCGCTCGTATCCTGTCACATAATCGGGCTCCTGCTCAAACAAAAATCCCCTTGAGGGATTGAGGTCCTCGAAGGTGACACGGCAGTCGTGGATGTCTACTTCGCCGTCGGTCTGGTTGACGAACGTGAGGCTGATTCGGGCCACGGGCCTCAGAAGACTGAGGTCTATCTGGCCGTTGCCCCATGAGTTCACGCTGAGGGCGCCTCTTGCCGTGAGTGGCATGGTAGCGCCGAAGTTAGGCTCTCCACTGGCCGTAAGCTGGAGTGCTTCCAGCTCAGTAATTGTATCGGCCGCCTTCAAAGCGGTTTTAGTAGAGGCGTCAAGACCGGCTGTGTTGGCTACGGCAAATACGGTGTAGGATCCTCTCGTAGGACCGGTGAAGTAGATGGTGGACTTGGTCTCATCGGTCTTGTCGGTCCGACATTCAGATGTGTAACCGGTCTCCATAGAGCCCCAGTAATTGTCCGGCCACCAGGCGATGATATTGCCTGCGGAGTTGGCGATGGCCAGTACGAGGTCGGGTTCTCCACTTACGCCGTCTACTATGATGGCGCTGCCGTCGGCAATGTCATCGCTCAGTGCGCGAGTAAGGATCTTGCCACTGGAGATAGACACAGATATCCTGCCACGCTCCATCTGCACCGGTTCTTTTTCGCTGCACGAACCGGTGACGAGGAGAATGACCGCCACAAACGCGGCATTAAGATATGCGTAAAGCCTATTCGTCATCAATGGTAAGACCTGGAGTTTCAGCGAGGACTTCTTGCCAGTCCGTCACCGCAACATTCGCAATAATTCCTCCGCCGAGGCGGATGT
>JAEESD010000017.1 GCA_016286145.1 Bacteroidales bacterium
CCGTGGATATAAATCTTGTCACCGGCTTCCCAGGTGGTTATCCCGTACGAGGTGATAGCGCTCTTGACCGAGTACTCCGGCATCACGAAGGTATAGGTTCCGGGCTGGGGGGTATAGTCGACTACTTCCGGACCAGGTTTTTTCTCGTCGTCCTGAGGCTTTTTACCTTTTTCAGGATCATCGGGCTGGCAGGCGAATACTAACGCGCAAGCCAACAGTGCAAAAAATGATTTCTTCATCATAATGTTGCTGTTGTGTATGATTTCTCAATAATACCTTCAGAATTCACTACGAAGTAGAACGGAGCTGCGCTGATATCGTATACGCTGTCCGTTTCGGTAGCCCTCAAAAACTCCCAGTCGGTTCTGTCCGGAAGGGTTGCAGGTCCGCTGCAGAGGGCAATGTGACGGGCCTCGGGATACTTCTTGCTAAGTTTGTCGAGCGCCTTGAGGCAGCTGGGGCAGGAGAGGTCGACTACAAGGAAGAGAATGGGCTCACCGGACTCAATAACTACATCGTTTCCACGGCGGTCGTTAAGAGGGGGAAGTACAAGCGCAGTTCCTTCTTTATTGGTATTGCAGGCGGTAACGAGGCGCTCGTAGAGTTCGGCGTCGTACCCGTCTACTATACCGTCTTTCAGGACGTGACTCGTCATCGCATAGCTGAAAAGAGCGCAGCTGCGGCAGGGCGAAGCGGGGGAGTAGAACGCCGAAACCATCCACTCTGAATAGACGAAGTACGCTACCTCGTCCGCCTGAAGCTGCTCGAACAGCCGGTCGATTTCCTCCCTCGCCTCCTGCTCGGGACTCTTAACCGCCAGTTCGGCAAACGCGGCGAACTCGTTCTCCGCCGCCCGTATATCAGTAATATCGGGCGTATGTTTCTCCCAATAACCCTTGACGGACGGGCTCTTGCAGGAAACTACAAGGGCCAGAGCCGCCAGAAAAGCAGCCAACCTTAGTCTCATTTCAGTTCGAACAGTTTGTTGAGTCCGGTCTTGGAGTCGAAGACGTTCTTGTTTGCGAATGCGATGCTGTAGTTCGGATTATCCGGCAGCAGCGGGTCGTTAAGGTTCATATAAACCGTTCCCTTCGCTGCGGGAAGCTTGATCGAAGTAAGGACGGTGTGGGCTCCGGGCTGCCACTTGCGAGGATCGGAAGCGACAGGGAATATGGTCTGCTTTCCGTCGGGCTCCACGAATACCAGCTGGACGAGGCGAGGGTTCATAGGGGCTGCATAGCCGTCGTTGCGGAAGTTGATAGCGATATCAAGATCCTGGCCTGCAGCGGCTCCGGTCTTATGCTCTACGTTTTCGAGCACGAGGCGGTAGCCCAGCCTCTTTACGATCTCGTTGTAGCAGTTGTTGGTCTTCCAGCCGTTGATAACTCCGGTGTGGTAATCGATGTTGAGATAGGTCCAGTGATAGTCGACCATATCCTTAGTCGAAGCTTGGCAGGTGCAGTAGTCTGAGACGTTGCAGGTCTCGCCGCCCATAATGGTGTAGCGGGTCTCGGCTTTCCAGAAAGCGCGGTCATTGGATTCGTTGTCGAAGGTTCCCCAGTCGTCTGCCGCAGCGCCGAAGCAGTCGTTGTGGCCTGCGAGACGGTCAAGGGTCTGGCCCTTATGGGCCGTAGCGGCGGTAAGGGTATCCTTAACTGTAAGCCCGAACATTCTCATCTTGAACTGAGGGGTACGGAGCTCGACCTGGCGGGATGCGGGAAGCGCATCAAGCAGCGCCTCGGCCACCCTCTTGCGGGGGAGATAATCGTCATTGGTCTGAGGCTGGAACTTGAAGTTGGTCGTGTAGTACCACTCTCCCCAAACACCTACGAATCCTGCCTGCATTACGAAAATAACATCCTCGTTTTTCTGGAGGATGGGCTTGAGCTGGGCGATATGCCTCATAACGATCTCCTCGGTAGGATCCCAGGGCTTGGCCTTTTCGCTGTCGCTTTCCTTATAGCAGAAACGGATCACACATTTTGCTCCGCCTTCGCGAAGGGCGTCCATCGTGTCCTGAATCTTCTTCAGGTAGCTTTCGGAGATGTCGCCGTTCATAAAGTCGGTGAGGTAGAAACCGCAATAGTAAAGGGTACGGCCTTCAGCCCTCTGAGCCTTAACGGCCGAAGCCTTCAGCGCGGCAGTAGAGCTCTTGAAGTCCTGATACTTCATAAAGCCCCTCTCCGGGTTGGCGATTACGTCGGTCGATTCCTCGAAGTTGTATTTTACTCCGGTCCAGTCGTATCCGCCGGGTTTGTCGTCGCCCGTGTTGTCCGGGACCTCCGGCTTCTCGTCCGGCTTTTCTTCTTCGGTCTTATCCTTGTCGCCGCTTGGTTTGAAACCTAAATTCGGCATCTGGAAATCATCACACGAGCAGAGCAGCGCTGCTGCTGCGAAAAGCGTAAGCAAACGTTTCATATTCCTTTTTATAATCTTTCAAATACGGGTAAACGATCGAGCGGAACGTCAATCGTATGTTCTCCGCCCTCATAGACTTTACCGTCGTCGGCCTTCCAACTGCCTGCGGGCAGAACGACCTTACGAGAAGTGCCGCTCTCCTGCATCGGAGCCACGAGATAGCGCTCTCCGAGCATGAACTCGTCCACGATCTGGGCCAGTCCCTCGCCGGGGAACACATACTCGAGCGGGGCAACTATCGGCTCGCCGGTCTTCGCAGCGCGCTCGAACAGAGCTTCGATTTCCGGGAGCATCGACTGCCTGATCTTGACCGCCTTCAAAACGGCGGCATACTCTTCCTTACCCAGCACTCTCCACGGCGCGAGCGAGAACTGCATCATCGGCATCAGCGCGTGGACCTGGGCCGAGCGGACGATCAGCTCCTTGTCCGTCTTCCCGCTGAGGAAGGTGCCGAAGCTGCCGCCGCCTACCATATCCGGGCAGCAGAAGCTGAAGCCCATCAGGCTCTCGGCCATCATCTCGGGGATGAGCTTCCGAAGGTCGGTCCAGCTGTGGTCCTTGTCGTGGAGACGATTTACAACCGGGCGGCCTGCATTGCGCCATCCGGCGCGCAGCTCGTTGTACGGGTAGTTAGTCGCATGGTCCACGAAAAGCGAGCACTGCTCCCACGCGGGGACGTTGCCTCCCTTCGCGAGCGCGTCCGACGGATAGTAGTCGAAATCGCCGGCGTCGAACTTGAATCCGTCGACCCCGAACTCGTCCGTCAGCCTCTTAAGCTGAGCGTCGAACCACTCAACGGCCGCTTCGTTCGAGAAATCGAGCACGGCCGAGGTTCCGTTCCACCACCTGACGGGGTACGGCTCGATAGCCTCTTCCCAGGTCGGGGCGTCCGCGAGAAGGAAGCCCTTTCCCTTCATGATCTCGCGGCATATCTGATACTGGTCCATGCTCACGAACGGGCATATCCACAGCATCAGCTTGAAGCCCATTTTGTGGAGCTGGTCACACATCGCCTTCGGATTGGGGAAACGGCCGGGGTGGAAGACCCACTTTCCGTAGTCTTCCTGCCAGGTATCGTCTATCATAATGATTCCCGGAGGAAGTCCGTTGTCTAGAATACCCTTCGCATAGTTCAGTACGCCTTCCTGATTCTGATCGTACATAAGTTCGATCCAGGTATTGTACTGAGGCATCTCGAAGAACTCTTTCGGGGGGAGCTGCCCGTCGGCGGGGAAGAACTTCGCCGAGGCGGCCTTGAAGGCCTCGGCGAGAGTAGCCCCCGCCTTCTCGGTCTGAATCTCCGCTATGTGTGAGGTAATGACTATCTTATTCTCTTCGATGCGGAAAGAGAACGGAGCGTCGCTCCAGACATACTGTCCTTTTGAAGTAAGGAGAAGGGGGTTGACCTGGTTGGAGAGATTGTACTCCAGCGAGGTTTCGAAGCCTGGAGCGAACGGCATCAGTGAGCCGTCCTTGATGTGGCCGCCCCAGACTGCCTCGCCGTCTTCAAGCGCGATGCTGAGGTCCTTCGGACCGCATCCTGCGAAGACGGGGAGAACGAGGGCGAGCAGAGCTAAGAGATGCCGTGTTCTGCGCATATCGAATTATTTTACAGCGGTTACAGTAAGGCCAGCGTCTTCTACAGGAAGTTTGCCGATGATGCTCCAGTTGGAATCCTCTACGATAGCGCCGATAGTAAAGACGTCTCCGAGGTCGGGAAGTACCATCATCTGCTTGATCATCTTCATTTCGACCTGGATGATCTCATCGCTCTTAGCAAAGATTGCGGAGGTGGTGAAGTTCTGACCGGCTTCGTCCATCCACTGCCAGTCGGTACCGCCGGGAGTTCCGATGTAGGTACGTACGATAGGATTGTAGATGCCGGCGTCTTTCATCTCGGAATTGAAAGGAGCCTGGAGAAGAACCTCTGCGCCCATCTCAGGCCAGTTGGCTGTCTGGCCGGTAGCCTTGTCGTTGTCGAGATCGATGAAAAGATCCATCGTTGCAAGGGTGCTGCGGTCAATCTCGAAATAAAGGAAGATATAGTTGGCATCTGCGTAGGCCTTGAAGACCTTCAGTGCATCGAATGCGATGTCGCCTTCGGGGAGAACTACAGAAGTTGCTCCTTCGAGGACTGCCCAGTCGGCGAATTCTCCGTCGATCTTGATTGCGCTCTGATCTACGACTTCCTCTTCGTCGTCGATTTCTTCATCGTCTGTAGGGGTATCCTGCTTGCAGGAAACGAACATAAGGGCTGCGGCAGCAGCGGCTGCTGCGAGAATGAATCTGAATTTCATAATTATTGTACGTTTATCGTTGTTATCTTGTTGAAGCCGGTATTCTCATCCCATACGCCTTCGTTGGCGAGCTGGATGGAATAGAAAGGATTATTTCGGAGTGTCGGTTGAGGATCCGGCAGGTTGAGGCTGAGAGTGTATTCTCCCTCTGAAAGGGCCGGAATAGTAATGTCAAGAGTAGTAGTCGTTCTGGCGAACCAGGTTCTGGGATCGACATCGAGTTTTACTGCAGTGTTCTTTCCGCTCTTATCGGTTATGATAAGTTCGGCTTCACGCGGGTTCTGAGGGGAAGCAAAGCCCTCGTTGAGGATTTGAAGGACCAGACGGGATTCTGTTCCCGCTGCGATCTTCGGGCTTATGTAAGCCTTGTCGATCGAGAGGCGGTAGCCCAGTCTGAGAGCTACTTCGTCGTAGCATTTTTCTGTACGCCAGCGGCCGAGAACCGAGGTGTGGTAGGCGCTGTTCAGATAGGTCCAGTGATAGTCTGCGAGGTCCTTGAGGGCATTGTCGCAGGCGCAGTACTGGGAAGGATTACACGACTCGCCACCCATAATGGTGTAGCGGGTGTCGGCTTTCCAGAGGTTGCGGTCGGTATCGCCGTGGAAGGTTCCCGTATCGTTGATCGAGGCGAGGAAGCAGTCGTTGTGGCCACCTACTCGGGAGATGTCGCTCTCATTGTGGGCGGTAGCGCGGGTGATAGTGTCGGCGAGACTGACTTTCATCAGCTTCATCTTGAACTCGGGAGTACGGAGCTGGATCTGCCTGCTCTTGGGGACTGCCTTAAGCAGGGCGTTCAGAACTCGCTTTCTGGGTTCGTAAGATGCGTCTGAAGAAGGATTCATATTGAAGTTGGTGGTATAGTACCACTCACCCCAAACACCAACGAAACCCGCCTGGAGCGCCAGGAGAACATCCTCATTTTCCTGAAGGATGGGGGTCACTTGCTCGATGTGGCGCATGACCCACTCCTCCGTGGCGTCCCAGGGACGGTCGTTTTCGCTGTTTTTGTACGCGAAGCGGACGATAGCCTTACCGCCTCCTTCGCGAAGATTGTTGAAACACTCCCTCATCTTGTCGAGGTAGGCCTGCTCTATGTCAGACTCCATATAGTCTGTCAGGTAGAACTCGAGAAGCATCAGCGAGAAACCGAATTTACGCAGGCCGGTAACAGTCGTCGCGTAGAATGCAACAGCGTCTGCGCTGTGGATTTCGACCGGACGGTAGAAACCCCTTTCGGGATTCGCAAAGTTCTCGTCGGATTTCTTAAGTTCTATTTTCGAAAGGCCCTTGTAGGGATCCGGCTGGTCCGGCTTACACTGGACAGCCAATAATGACAAAACGATAAGAATAGGGAGCGCCCTTTTCATATTTTTTTAAAGTTTGATTTCTGCAATAGTGTTGAGTCCGGTTTCCTCATCCCAGATGCCCTTGTTGGCAAGACGGATGCTGAAACGAGGATTGTCGTGGATGGTAGGCTCCGGGTCAGGCAGGTTCAGACAGACCTTGTAGGTTCCTGAAGGCAGGTTGTCCGGAAGCGTAACCTTCATATCGAGAGTAGACTCTTCATCCTCGAACCAGAAACGGGGATCGGCGTCGATGTCGAAGACCTTCTTTTCAGGTCCTACGAGGACGAGCTCGACCTTTCTCGGGTTCATCGGGGCTGCATAACCTACGTTGTGGATCTGCAGGGCTACCCTCAGTTCCTTGCCCTTTTCGGGTTTGGGGGTGATGAATGCGCGGTCGATCAGCAGACGGTATCCGATGTGGAACGAAATCTCGTCGAAGCAACCTTCCTCAGCCCAACGATTGAGAACTTTCTTGTTGTAATCGTTGTTGAGGTAAGTCATATGGTGTTTCTTAGACATTACGAGAGAGTTCTCGCAGTGGCCGGCAAGGGCCAGGCTACAGGTTTCTCCGCCCCAGATCGTATACTTGGAGTTGTGATAAACGAACTCACGCTGAGCGTTTCCGCGGTATGTTCCTACATCGTCATTGGAAGAGACGAAGCAGTCGTTGTGGTGGGCCAGACGGGAAAGGATGGATCCGTCGTGGGCCGTCTTTCTTGTAAGGGTGTCGGCAGGGTCGATGTTGAGCATGCCGATGATGGCGCCGGGGTAGCGGATTGCTATCTGACGCTTTGCGGGAAGAGCCGCAAGGAGCTTGTCGAGAAGCTCGCGGCGGGGGATATATTCCTCGACAGTCTTAGGGTCGAAGTTGAAGTGGTCAGTGTAATACCACTCGCCATAAGAACCGATGAAGCCGGCTTCGAGAACGAAGATGACATCGGCAAATTCCTGGAAGATAGGCTTTAACTGCTCGATATGTCCGTACATTACCTCGCGCTCGGGATCCCACGGGTGACCTTTTTCGCTCCAGTCGCGCTTGTAGGCAAACCTGAGGACACACTTGAATCCGGTGTTCCTGAGAACTGTAAGATTAGCTTTGATGTAGTTCAGGAAGTCATCCGAAATAGGAGACTCGAAGAACAGATCAAGATAGTAGATAGTGTAGATGAGTGTTCTTCCGAGCGCCCTCTGGGCTTCCATCGTGCTTTCTGACAGTACTCCGGGGTTACGTGAGGCATTGAACTCGGGATGGGTGAACCAACCTCTTTCAGGGTTGGGGAATTCAGTCTCGTCGACCTGGAAATCCAATCTGGTCAACGACGCAAAGTCCGCATCAGGGTCCTTTACCCCGTTACCGCCCTTGTCGCAGGAGATGCAGCAAGAGGCCATCAGAGCCAGGAACAAGATGGAGAAGAGAAAGCTTTTCTTCATGGTTGTTGGTTGTTAGCTGTGTGGGCTTTTTTTTAATGAAAAAGGCCATAGCCACCGGTTGTGGCGGCTATGGCCGGTAAAATCATGCCGATCGATTATTCGTCGATGGTAACGTCGAGCATGTTGGCAAGACCGTTGGGGTTCTCGTCGGTGCTGGCTGCGTTAGGAAGCCATGCAATCGAGGTCCAGGCCTGCTGGATGTCGATACCTACGCCGAAGGTCTTTGCGAAAGGAGAGTTGGGAAGCATTTCGCGGAGAATCTGGATCTCGTAAGCGTTGCCGCTACCCATACCATGGGAGATGCCTTCGCCTTCGCCGACCTCTGCACCCCACTTGTTAGCCTCGGAGGTGTCAGTGCCGGGTGCTGTCCACTCCCAACCGGTTCCGTTGGCTTCGCCCCACCAGTGCCAGTAGGAAGCGTTCCAGTCGTTCCACTCACCGCCGGAGAAGATAGCGGTCTCGAGCATTGAGTCTACGCAAGCGTCTGCGAACTCATCGCCGTATCCGCCGGTAGCCTTGTCGCCATCGTAGTTCAGATAGACGTGGACTGCAGGCCACTCCCTGTCAACGATCTGATCGCCGTCGAACTCGAAGTAGATGTTGAGGTAAACCTTGTCTGCGTAGGCCTTGAGAACCTTAAGAGCGTTCTTTTCAGCGTTCTTGTTCTCTGCTACTGCAACCTTAGCTGCGGGAAGAGCAGCCCAGTCTGCGAAGTCGCCATCAACCTTGATAGGAGATACGAACTCCTCCTCCGGATCGTCGGGCTCATCGCCTTCATTTTTCTCACCGCATGAGCTGAAGCCCATGGTCAGAGCTGCGAAAAGAGCAGCATAGTAGAAGAATTTCTTCATGATTGAATTGTTTTTTGGGTTAATAAATAATGTTGATATTAGGTTTTGGTTTTATTTGTTGCTTGTCACACCACTGGCTGCGGTCTCAGCGTAAGGGATACAAACCGGGAAAGTAGTGTCGAGGGTGGCGTTGGGGATGATCTCCCATTTGTGGACACCTGCATACTTGCGGAAGATATCCTTACCGTTGCGGTAGAGGTCGTAGCCGCGGAAGCCTTCGTACATAAGCTCGATTCTCCTTTCATCAAGGACTGCGTCGAGGACATTGGTGTAGCCGCTGTCTACGAGGTTGCCTGTTGTATAGAGAGCGTCTCCGGTAAGACCGGCGCGGGCCCTTACGTAGTTCATATACTTGATTGCGTTGGGGGCGTCTCCCTTATGGGCATAAGCCTCTGCTGCGTTGAGGATAGTCTCGCCGTAGCGGAAGAAGACGTTAGAACTGAGGAGCTCCTCGTCTGTGCCGGACTTTCCTGCGAACTTGGTGTTCATATAAGCGGGCATCGTAAGACGGGTTCCCTTTGCGTTGTCCTGAGCAGTGCGGATGAATACGCGGGTTCCGCCGGTGATGTCATCGTCATCTTCAGCATCTGTTGCGTAGCCTTCGATGTAGTATTTGACATCTTTATTGACGATCTTCTTCTTGGTGGTGTAGTTCTTACCTCCTGTGGAGAAGGAATAAGATCCGTCGCCGTTGTCAATAACGTTAGGAGTGTAAGTTCCGTCGGGGTTTTTGCTGGAGGTGATCATCACATCGAGACGGTAGTCAAGACCGCCATGGGCGTCCGGCCAGCTTACCATCATCTGCCCTTCGATAGGAGCTGCATAGGCGAAGTAGGCCTTACGGCGTCCGTCATCGGGCCAGCGGAAGAGAAGGTCGAGGAGCTGCTCCGAAGAGTATATCTCGCACCAGCCGATACCGCCGACACCTGTAGAAGAATAGTACATCGAGCCGAGCTGAGCGTGCTGCGAGAACTGATAGTCAGTAAGGCGGCGATTGATACACCAGATGGTTTCCTTGGAATCTTCTGCGTTCACGAAGTAGTTCGCGAGGTCCGGATCTAGTTTGCTTGCAGGGTCGGCGCCGAGAAGCTGCTCGGAAACCTCAATACACTTGTCCCAATCACCCTTGTAGAGGTATAGGCGGGAAAGGAGGGCAAGAGGAGCCTCTTCGCCTACGAATCCCTTGTTGCCTCTGCGGGCCTTGCCCTTAAGAAGATCATATGCTTTCTTGCAGTCGGCCTCTACCTGATCGTAGACCTTGCCTACGGTAGCCTTCTCGGTCTTCGAGCAGTCCGTGCTGTTGCGAAGAACAACGCAAGGCTCGTTCTCGTTGGTTCCGCGGCCCTCTACATAGTAAGGCTTGGCGTAGATATTGGCGAGAGCGAAGTGGACGAATGCACGGATGAAATAGTTTTCTCCGAGGAGAAGGTCTCCTTCAGCGGTAGTGCCTTCCTGGATGGCTTCGATATTTGAGTTGGCTCCGAAGAGGATCTTGTACGAGACATACCAGAAATAACCGAGGTTATAGAGGGTATTGTCGTCGTCGTAGTTCATGATGTTGGTGAACGGGTCTTCGGATGCACGTCCCTGGGCTACATTATCTCCGCGGAACTCTGTGAGCTGGAAGTAATGCTTAACCCAAGTGTTGTTCGAATACTCGGTTCCTTCAAAGAGAAGGACATCCTTGAACATTGAATACAGACCGTCGGTAGTGTATACGGCTGCGCCGGGATCGGCCTTGAGCATTGTGGAGGTCATAGTGTCCGAACGATAGAAATCCATTTCGCACGCTGCGACCATTATTGTTGCTGCGAGTATGTATAAAACTTTTTTCATAATTCGACCGGTCTTTAGAATTTAATATCAATACCTGCTACAACAGAGAACGGAACAGGATAGTTCATCGAGTAGGTTCCTGCGAGCTGCCAGTCTGATCCTTCGAGCTGGACCTCAGGGTCCATTCCGGAGAATTTGCTCAGAGTAAAGATGTTGTCTGCGGAGACATATACCTTCGCGGCCTTCATCTTGATCTTTTCAGTAAGGCTCTTCGGGAGGTTGTAACCAAGGGTTACGTTCCTCAGACGGAAGAAGCTGCCGTCCTCAAGGAAGCGGGAAGAAATCTGGCCGCCCTTTCCGCCGAGATCGATTCTCGGGTGAGTGGCTTTGTCGCCAGCCTTGTTCCAGCGGCTCCAGCCGAGGCCGTTGTCGATAGACATAAGGTTGTGTGTTGCATCGCTACCGTCGTTATCCATCGAGGTACGGGTGCTGTTGAAGACCTTGTTTCCGTAGATGAAGCTACCGTTTGCGCTGAGGAAGAAGCCCTTCCAACTGAGGGAGGTGTTAAGACCGCCGCTCAGGAGAGGAGATGCTGATCCGCAGGTCTGCATGGTAGCGGCTGCATAGTCGTTGGTGGTAGTAATCTTACCATCGTCGCCTACGACTTCCCAGAGAGGATCACCGTTTGCGGGATCGACTCCGGCCCACTTCTTCATATACCAGGTGTAGAGGTCCTGACCGACCTTGACCTGCTGGGCTTCGCCTGAGGATACCTTCTGGAGGAAGTCTCCGTTAGGAAGGTAAACGACCTCGTTTTTGTTGAGGCCTACGTTGAAACCTGCATCCCAACGGAAGTCCTTTGTCTTGATGATGGGAGCGTCGATGACGAACTCGACACCCATGTTGCGGATCTTACCTACGTTCTGAGTATAGGCGGTGAAACCTGTGCTCGGAGGTACGGGAACATCAAGAAGGAGGTTGGTGTTCAGAGTATGATAAAGATCGATACCGATGTTGATGTCGTGCTTAGTCGTAAGCTCGATACCAAGGCTGCTCATGTAAGCCTCTTCCCATCCGAGGTTGGGGTTTGACTGGCGAACCATAACGGCGCCTACGTTTCCGCCGTAGGTCTTAGAGAGCTCGTAAGCATCCTGATAGAGGAACTCCTGGATGTTGTTGTTACCGGTCTTACCGTAACCTGCGCGGAGTTTGAGGAACTTGAGAGCCTCGACTTCGCTCATGAAGTCTTCCTGGGATACGATCCAGGCGCCGGAGACGCCGGGGAAGTAACCGCCGCGGGTCTTGGGAGCGAAACGGGAAGTCTCATCGTAACGGATAGATGCGGTGACGACATACTTTCCGAGGTATGCCCACTGAGCCTGTGCAAGCCAAGCCCAGGAACGGCTCTGGTACCGGTAGCCGGTTACATCGGTGATGGTAGGGCAGGCGCTGAGCGAAGCCTGGCCTGCGGGCATTCCGGTACCGGTTGCGGTGTTTGCGCGGGTAAAGCCGCCACCGTACTCAATACCTGCGATAGCGCTGATGTTGTGATCTCCGAACTGCTTGATGAACTTGAGGAGGTTGGTGGTACCGAAGCCGCTCCAGCTGGAATTGGAGTTGTAGAGGCGTCCTTTTCCGTAGTAGCTGGGGATGTTGGTGCGAGGATCATAGTACTCCTCCCAGAAGCTGTTCGAAGAATCGTAACGGGTAGTGCTGGTAAAGATAAGCCAGTCAGTGATGTTCCAGTTGAGCGAGAAGTCGG
The DNA here is from genome assembly GCA_016286145.1 of Bacteroidales bacterium. Lineage (GTDB taxonomy): Bacteria > Bacteroidota > Bacteroidia > Bacteroidales > UBA932 > Cryptobacteroides. The sequence continues at coordinate 11,882 of JAEESD010000017.1, forward strand.
CGGTGATGTTTTCACCGTGGCCGATTGCGTAGTTGTAGAGCTCGTTGTGGAAGATGTTGTAACGGTTTCCTGAATACCAGTCTTTTCCGTTGTCTGAACGGGAACCGGAATCGACAAGCAGAGGCTCGCCGGTGTTGACATCGTACGGGTTATCGAAAGGAAGCATATAGTATGCACTCTCGAGGGTGACGTATGATGATGTTCCCTGCTCCTTTGTTTTGTTGTATGCTGCGCGGAAGTTGACGGTTACATTGTCGAACAGGGCGGTGCTGAGGTTAACCCTGGCAGATCCCCTGTTGAAATGTGTGTTGATAAGGGAACCGGCCTCATCGTAGTAGTCCATACTTACGAAGTAAGAGGTCTTTCCCGACCTTCCGGAAGCGGATGCGTAGTAATCCTGAACGATACCTGTACGGAACGAAGCGTTCATCCAGTCGAATGACTGATTCTTGAGCTCCTTCGGATACAGGGCGTTGAAAACGGTTGATGAGTAAGCCTTCTTGAGAACAGAGAGGAGTTCCTTGGAGTTCATCGGGCGGAAACGTCCGCTAAGGGCTTTCTTGATACCGCCGTTGACTTTGAAGTTGACTTCGGAAACGTCCTTGGCCTGCTTTGTAGTAACAACGATAACACCACCTGCTGCAGAAGCACCGTAAAGAGCGGTTGCAGAAGCATCCTTAAGAATAGTGATGGTTTCTACATCGTTAGGGTTGAAGGAACCGCCTGCTACGCCGTCGACGACGTAAAGAGGGTCTGCGCTTGCGGAGATGGAGCCCGTTCCGCGGATACGGATCTGAGCTGCATCGCCAGGCTGGCCGGATGCGTTGAGAACGAGAACACCGGCAGCTTTACCCTGAAGCATGTTACCTACGTCCGGGGTAGTGATGTTGGTGAGTTCTTCGCCGCTCATCGTGACAACCGAACTGGAGAGCTCGTTTTTCTTCTGAGTTGTGTAACCGAGAACGACAACTTCTTCGAGAAGCTGAGCGTCTTCAGACATAACTACGTCGATGACAGCGCGTCCTGCTACACTTTCGACCACGTCTTTATAGCTGAGGCAGCTGAAAGTAAGGGTCGAGTTGGAAGGCACCTGAATGGTGTACTTTCCGTCAAGGTCTGTGATTGTTCCGCCGCCGGCAGAGCAGGCAATGGCGACTCCCATCAGGGGAGATCCGTCCGCAGCATCGGTAACGGTACCCTTGACTGTAATAGTCTGGGCACCGGCGGTCAGCGCGGTAAGGGAAAGAATCAACATAACCGAAACGGCCTTAAGAACAGTTTTGAAATTCATACGGCTGAATTCTTTTTGGTGGTTGTTAATTGCCAAATATATTAAAAATAGTTGATAAAAGTACAATTTGGGGCCTATAAGATGTCATTTAGTCCGATGAGGTTGAACGCGCGGAAATATTTGTCCATGTCGCGCTCGATCCTTCCGAGAACTACAGTCTCGGGAGCCATTCCAAGGCGCTCGAGGTTGGCGTAGAGGAAGCCGCGGGCTGCAAGGGAGCGGGGCTGCTGCCAGATGTAGCGGCAGCAGGTAGCGACTATCCAGTCCTGACGCTCGGGAGTAAGTTCGTGGAGATCGAGAGTCTTCTCGTCTTCGTGGAGCCATTTTTCCCAGCGGTGGGATTCGTGGACCTCCTCGAGCAGGGTCTCTTTCATATGGGAAAGGACTCCGACCTTACCATCGGCGTGGAACTTCTTCTCCACCTCTTCGAGCTCGCAAAGGGCGCGATACTCGCTGATGGTAAACTCGGGACCTACGTTTGCGGCGCCCATCCCGCAGAGAGGATAGTCCTGAGGATTGGAGACGTCGTCTGTATAGTGTCCTTTGATATAGCTGCCCAGAGGGCGTACCTTCGCAGTAAGGGTCTTCGCAACTTCTGTATCGAAGAGGGTAGTGTCGAGATCTGTTCCAACCTTTCCTACTATGAAGCAAGGCCATACATCCTCGAGTCCTACGTCCTTCAGGCCGGCCTTGAGGTCGGAGATGAAGGTGTCGAAAGTAGTCTCGTCCGCGAGTCCGCCGTGGACTTCCTCGGTTCCGACTTCGTAAGAAATAGGAGCGATGCCGTGGTCCTTTCTGAACTTCTCGGTATGGGCGATGAGCTCTACCGTACGGGCGGCAACGAGGTGGATGTCGATTATTTCTCCCTTGGGGACGTTGATATCTACCGTAGGGTCTACGTGGATCAGGTCATAGCCTGCGAGAACGGCAGCCTCGAAAGACTTCTTCACGCCGTTCATAGCGTCTTCGACCGACCATTTCTCAGTCCTCTGCTTGTCCTTGAGCCAGGGGCCGCCGTGGTCGATGGCTACGATGCAGGGGCCGGTAAAGTTAACCCTCTCACACTCGAAGCGTACGGTACGGACGAAATCTTCCTGAGTCATTCCCGTATATCCGCCGTCGCAGTCTATCTGATTGAGAGTAGCCGCGAAGTAGATGGGGGCGTTGTTGCGCTTCGCCGCCTGGATGGAGGCGCGAATGACGGTAGGGGAATTAGGGCATGCCGCGAAGATAGTGCGCGGAATGCCTGTTTCTTTCTGAAGCTCGTCTATCCTGTGGAGGAGTTGTTCGGTCTTTTTCATATTATATATAAAGTATTACGCCTTCTACGACGCGGGAGATATTTCCGGATACGGAAGGAGAATCGGGGCTGAGGCCCATATTGATGCTCTTGAAGCAGCCGAGCATCTGGGCTACGAAGATATTTCCAAGGCTCGAGTAGCGGGCCGGAATGTTTTCGTCTATTCCGAGTTCGACCAGCAGGTCGATATAGTCTGTCTTGAGGTTGTGGTCTTTCTGACACACGGCTACTGTCGCGACTACCTTGTTGTTGGCGGCTACCTGGGCGATGAGATCGAGCTCATAGCGGCGTACCTTAGGGTCGGGGGAGATGTAATAGACGAGCAGGCAGTCGTCGTGGACTACAGCCTTCGGCCCATGGCGGAAGCCGAGGAACGAGTCGAACGCACACATGATCGCGCCGTCTGTAAGTTCCTGGAGTTTCAGCCTGGACTCTTCCGCTACGCCCTTGAGGGCGCCGGAGCCGAGGAATACGGCTCTCTTGAAGGGGCGCTGGGCTATCTCGTTCAGTTTGTCCTCATACTTTTCCATGGCCGCCTCAACTGCGTCTGCAAGGGCTTCGATAGAGGGCTTGTCCGTCTCGATCGCCTCTATGTTGGAGATCATAGCGCAGACGAGGAACATGGTAGAGTAGCTGCTGGTCATGGCCAGCGAGAGGTCGTTGGTCTCCGGAGGGAGGAGGAGGCAGAGGACGTTGTCGCCCTTTTTCTTTGCCAGCTCGCCTTCGGCATTGCAGGTGATGAATATGTGTGCTACGCTGCCGGCTGTCTGTTCTACCGCCTTGATCGCTCCGATGCTCTCAGGGCTGTTTCCGCTGCGGGCAAAGGAGATAAGGAGGACTTTGCTGTCCTTTCCGAAGAAGAGTTCGGGGGCGGTGATTATATCAGTAGTAGCGATAGCGCTGGCTCCTTTGAGGAGAGTGTCGCGAAGGGCACACTCAAGAGCGTCGCCTATGTAGGCCGAGGTACCTGCTCCGGTAAGGATTACAGAGTATCCGGCGTCAACATATTTGTGTAAGAAAGAAGAGATCTCGTTTTTACGCTCGCAGACGATGTCGTAAGCTTTTTTCCAAACACGCGGCTGCTGTTTGATCTCTTTGTAGGTGTGAAAGTTCAGTGTCATCGGGTCGAAAACAATTTCGACAAATCTACAAACTATTGATGTGATTCGTTTCGATTTCGTTACGTTTGTCGAAATAAAACGTTTCACTATCTTTCGTTTTGTTATACTGCCACGGTTTCTACGTTGATATTCAGGGCTTTAAGCTGATTTCTCACTGATGCGGGGAGGCGATAGTCGGTAATGACGGTATCGATCCTGTCCGGCATAGCGATGAAGGCGAGGGCCCTTTTGTTGAACTTTGTAGAGTCGAAGACCGCATATACCTCGCGGGCTCTTGAAATCATCACCTGGTTGGTGCTGGCTTCCTCGATACTGGGGGTAGACAGACCGGCCTCCACTGAGATACTGTCTACTCCGAGGAAGAGTTTGTCGCAGTAGAAGAGTTTGAGGTTCGATTCGGTAAGGGCTCCTACGGTTGAGAGGGAGGTCTCGCGGACGTTTCCTCCGAGCAGGACTACCTTGAAGCGTTTGTACTTGATAGCCTCAAGCATCGCGTGGACCGAGTTGGTAATAATGGTAAGATCCGTAAAAGCTTCGAGGTTCTTTACAATCTCGAGGGCGGTAGTTCCGGAGTCTACCATTATAGTGTCTCCGTTTCGGATGTGGGCTGCGGCGGCTCGGCCGATAGCTTTTTTCTCCTTGACGTTGACCATCTGTTTGTATTTGAAATTTCTTTCTTCAGGGTCTGTCTCCGAGTTGGGGGCTACCATTATGGCGCCACCGTGGACTCTGAGGAGGAGCTTGCGTTCCTGGAGGATTCGGAGGTCTTTTCTGATAGTAACCTCAGAAACCTTGAATATTTCGCTAAGCTGCGAAACGTTGACGGTAGAATCTTCCTTTAGTTTCTGGAGTATGGCGGAGCGACGCCCCTGTGCTGAATCGTAGATGTCCATATATGTTATTAGTTGTAATGTTTCGCTAAGATAAGGCTTTTTTGTAAGCGAAACAAAACGAAATACATTTTTATATTAAAACGAAACACAAGTGAAAGATATACGCGGATTTTTTCGCATATTCGTAGACTGACACGAATAACATTATAATTATGAGCCAATATCAGATAGCAGCCATCGGAGAACTTAATGTCGACATTATTCTGAACCGTATCGACGGCGAGCCGGAAATCGGAAAGGAAAAATTCGCGAAAGATATGACAGTAACCCTCGGCAGCAGTACCGCAATCTTTGCGGCCAATGCCGCTGCCCTGGGAAGTAAGGTCTGCTTCGTGGGCCTCGTAGGCCGCGATTCCTTCGGCGACCTTGTCAAGAAATCCCTCGAAGCAAAGAAGGTAGACACCCGCTTCATAATGGAAGGAGACACCCCTACCGGCGCAACTATCTGTATGAATTACGGCGAAGACAGAGCAAACCTTACATATCAGGGCAGTATGGACGTAATGGGCTACGACGATATCGACCCTTCGGTGTTCGACTCTTGCCAACATATCCATCTTTCTTCTCTGTTCATGCAATCTGCCCTTCTGAGGGATGTCCAGAAAGTGCTGGACATTGCTGCAAAGAAAGGAATTACTGTCTCGCTGGATACTCAGTGGGATCCCGCAGAGACCTGGAAGCTGGATTATAAATCCGTCCTCCCCAAGGTAACTATCTTTATGCCCAACGAAAAAGAGCTCCAGGCCCTTACCGGTAAGTCCAGCCTCGAAGAGGCGATTGCCGAGGTTCAGCCTTATCTTGGTAAAGCAATGCTTGTCAAATGCGGCTCGAAAGGTTCGCTTTTAGTTTACAAAGACGGAAAGAGAGTCGAGCTTCCCGCATTCCTTAATAAGAATGTAGTAGACGCGATAGGTGCAGGAGACAGCTTCAACGCCGGTTTTATCAGCGCTTTCGTAAAGGGTCTGTCGCTGGAAGACTGCCAGATTACGGGTAACCTTACCGGCGCTGTAAATACTACAGCCGCAGGAGGAACCGGAGCCTTTACCTCTCTCGAAGCCGTCCGCGAAATAGTCAAGACTAAGTTTGGCCAGGAATTCAAGCTGTAATATGAGAAATATATTCGCAATACTTTCCGCGGCCTTGTTGCTTGCCAGCTGCTGCGGCGCACCTGTCCCTCAGGACAGGCTGCTGGGCGCAGACGGCAAGCCGCTCGCCGCGATCGGTGTCAGCGTTTCAGAAACCGCTCCCGAGGGTTTCCCCGGGATGACGGTCCGTACCGTTACCTTTACAAACAACGGCCCTGAGGCCGTAAAGGTAGGCGCGATGGAAACCTCCCGCATCGAGTTCAAGGCCCCGAAACTCTGGAGCCTTCAGCCGATGACCTACGAAGACCGCAGGGACTGGATAAAGCCGGTCGAGAGGGGACACTATCAGGATAATTTCCTCGGTATGCACGCCTCCGACTATGGCGGGGGAACTCCGCTCGTGTCGCTCTGGGATGCCGAGCGCTGCGTGACCGTAGGCCTCGTGGAGCCCGGTTTGAGAATAGTCTCGATCCCCGTGGCCCGCAAGGGCAATGTGACTGTCGCCGTGGTCCGTAAGGACTATGAGACGCCGGTGGAGCTTGGGCCGGGCGAGTCGCTGACCAGCTACGCAAACTTCATCATCGAGGGGACGGGCGATTTCTTCGCTTCCGTCCGCGAGTTCTCCGAGTATATGCAGGCAAACTGCGGTTTTGTCGCTCCCGTCTCGCCGGACGAGGCCTATGACCCGGTCTGGTGTGCTTGGGGCTATGAGCGCCAGTTTACGGTAGACGAGGTGATCGGGACGCTGCCTAAGGTAGCCGAGCTCGGGTTTAAGTGGGTCGATGTAGACGACGGCTTCCAGATTTGCGAAGGCGACTGGGAGGCTAACGACCGAATCGGCCCGGACGGGATGAGGAGGATGACGGACGCGATCCACGCCGCCGGAATGAAGGCGAAGCTGTGGTGGGCGCCGCTTCTGGCCGATTCGACCAGCAGGGCAGTCGCCGAGCACCCGGAGATGATGCTGATTCAAAAGGACGGGTCCCACGAATTCGTGAGCTGGTGGGACAGCTGGTATCTCTCGCCGGTAAACCCGGCGTCATGGGCCTATACGGCCGGGGTCGTGGACATGTTCCTTCGCGACTGGGGCTTCGACGGCTTCAAGATGGACGGCCAGCAGCTGAACCTGTCCGCGCCGGACTACAACCCCGCCAGCGGCTTGGCCTATCCCGAGGAAGCCCAGGAGCGCCACGAC
>JAEESD010000148.1 GCA_016286145.1 Bacteroidales bacterium
GCCGCCCTGTTTTTGTTGCTGAACATTCACAGGCGAAAGCTAGCTCTCGCCTGTGAACGCTCAACAACAAAAGCGCCGCACTTTCGTGCGACGCTTGTCTGCTGATTGCATTGCGCGGAGAGAGCGAGATTCGAACTCGCGATACCCTTTTGGGGTACACACGCTTTCCAGGCGTGCCTCTTCAGCCACTCGAGCATCTCTCCATGTGAAAAGGATTGCAAATATAAGAGGATTTTTGAAGTATCCCAAAAAAATGCAACAAATCCGGGGCTTAATGCATCTAATAAAAGGTGTTGCTGAGATATTTTTACTATCTTTGCGCGACAAAACGAAATCTACGTTTAATTTATATTATGAAAAAGGTATTTTTACTTTTAGCCGCAGTGGCCTGCTTGGCAGTGTCCTGCAAACACGATGAAAAGGGCGAAGTCCTTTCTCCCGAAGAAAACAAAGCTACCCTCGACGAGACTATGACAAAGGCTGTCCAGATGCTGGAGGTCGATAACTGGCAGGGTACTGCTGATCTCATCACCGGAACCGCCGCTTCTCTTCAGGACATTACTCCCGATGAGAGCGCAATGAATTGGGTCACCGAAGCTACCGGTTCCTGGTATACCGAGGTTGACGGTGTCGATATTATGACCGTAGACCTTGAGAAGATTCAGGGAACTCTTACCGTTAAGGACAACGTTGTTTACGCTACCGAAGGAAAGGGCCTCAATGTCGCTTACTCTCTTGAGGATGGTACTGCAGTAGCAGCAAATCTGACTGTCAAGAATTCTTCAACGAAACTTCTTCTTGACGAAGATTACGATTACCAGTGGCGCGAGGAGGAAGAGGACTATCAGCAGGTTCTCATCAGCAAGGAGTATCTCATCGTTCCCGCTTCCATTGATGCAGTCGTTACCGCAGACGGAAAGCAGGCAGCAAGCGTGAAGCTCACCACCGACTTCAAGGTCGCTAATGAGACTCCTACTCCCAACGACAGCTTCTCCGCTACTCTCGCAGTCAGCGCAGACAAGTACACCTTCTCCCTCACCCGTGCAAAGTACAGCCCCACCGAGGTTGCTGTTGACGCAAGCATCAAGTACGACAAGACTACTGTCGTTGCCGCTTCCTTCGAGGCTAAGGGTAAGATCGGACTCGATGAGGACCAGGATCTGGATCCCCTCGCTACTACCGGTAAAGTCAAGGCTTCCTTCAAGATTCTTGACAACGTAGAACTTAAGGGTGATCTCAACTGGGATGAGTTCAAGAATCTCATTGGAAACAACGACAACACCGAGGCCGCAGCAAAAGAACTTGCAGCAAAGGCAGAAAAGTGTGTCAACCTCGTCCTCTACGTACAGAAGACCGCTCAGGCCAAGCTCGGATTTGAGGCTTACCAGCCCGCAGAGAATGTTTGGAGCGCTCAGCCCGTCATCCGTTTCGAGGATGGTTCTCAGTATATGCTTCCTGAGGAATTCTTCAACCCGGATAACTTCCCTAAGACTGTCGAGGCTGTCAATGCTGCTCTCGCTCAGATGGAGGAGTTCCTCGCCGGACCTGAACCTGAAACAGAACCTCTTCGTTAATAATAGTGTATCGCCAGAAACTTGGCATACTGATTCTTAAATCTGCGCTTTTGCTCTCGGTCTTCTGTACCGAAGCCAGAGCGCAGATTGATTCTTTACAGCTGGACAGTACAGTCCTGTCGGCGGCTGCAAAAAGGCCGCTATTGGATATAGGCAGGGCCGGGGTCGCGACCGTGGACATATCTGAGCTTGCTCTGATGCCGTCTATTCTCGGGAACTCCGACCCGCTCCATTTTGTCCAGATGCTGCCGAGCATGCAGACCAGTTCGGAGTACGACGCCGGAATCCATATCCAGGGCTGCGACCACCAACACAATCTCGTCGCGCTCGACGGAGTCCCGATCTACGGCGCTACTCACCTGATGGGCCTGTTCTCGGTCTTCAATCCCACTCACTACCGCTCGATGTCGTACAGTACGGTCGCTTCCAACGTCAACCGTTTGGGAGGCGTGATCGATATGCACACGCGCCGCACGAGGCCCGAGCGGGTGGGGCTGGACGCGTCGGTGGGTCTGGTAAGCGCCCAGGCGACGCTGGAGACCCCGCTCGGCCCAAAGGCGGCGCTAATCCTTTCCGGCCGCGGCTCGCTGGTGGACCTGCTCTACGGCAACTACCTGACGATGGACGACATATCGCTGTCCTATGGTTTTTCGGACTTGAACGCGACGTGGATATGGAATCCGACGAAGAGCGACCGCATCGCCGTGGACCTTTACTATGGCTACGATCGCGCGCGGACGAATCCGGGCAGCGCGGAGACTTCGCAGTACGGGATGGATCTCTCGCTCGACCTTTTCTGGCGCAATGGGGCGGCCGCCATTCACTGGGACCGGCCCGAATTCGAGCAGACGCTCTATTATTCGGGCTTCGCGCTGGATGTGGACATAGTCCAGCAGGCGCGAGAAGTCTTGATGCCCTCGTCCATCTCGACCGTGGGCTATAAGGCAGGCTGGAGCCGCGGGCAGTTCAGCCTGATGGCGGATGTCTCGATGCACGAGGTCGTGCCCCAGAACCCGCAGCTTCTCGGGATCGGCCTCGAGTATGAGGAGACGGAGCTCCAACGAGCGTTCGAAAACACGCTCACGGCGGGCTGGAGTGGTACTATCGGCTATGACTTCGAATACGCTGCCACCCTCGCCGGCCATTGGTACATCTCGCCCGAGAAGCGCTCGTACTTCGGGCTATCACCCCAGCTGAGCGGCACTTACCACCTCGAGGGCGGGGACCAGCTCCGACTGAAAGCCGGCATCTACCGGCAGTACCTTTTCCAGACCGGCCTATCCAATCTCGGCCTGCCGATTGAGTTCTGGCTGCCCGCGGGCAAGAACAGCGACCCGCAATGGTCGGTAGGCGGCTCGCTCGGATGGGACAAACCGTTCGCCGAGGGCCTGGAGCTGAACGCGGAACTCTACTACCGCTATCTCGGCAACCAGCTCGAGTTTGTCAGCGGGCTGCAGGATATCCTGGCCGGCACATACTCGCTCGATCGCGCGCTCGAAAAGGGCAGCGGCCGCGCGTATGGAGTTAACCTTCTCCTTCGCAAGTCGCAGGGCAAGCTCACGGGTTGGGCCGGGCTCTCGGCGGGCCGCAGCTTGCGCACGTTCGATGGCGCTACCTGGCCTTCGAACCACGAACGGCTGGTCGAGTTCGATATGGTCGCATCCTACCAGCTCGGGCGCTGGGATTTCGGGGGCACGCTCGTCGCCGCCACCGGCACACCGTTCACGGAAGTGAAGGAGTACTACCTCATCCACCATCAGATTGTTTCGGTGATGGGCCCGTACAATGGCGGGCGCCTGAAACCGTATTACAGGCTGGATTTGAATGCACGCTTGAGGTTCAAGGATCGCGGCAGGGTCCAGCACGGCCTTAATTTCTCCATCTACAACGCGACCGCCCGCAAGCAGGAAATCTTCCGAAGGGTTCACTCTGAGCGCGATAATTACAGGATAGAATTCGAGAGTATGTATCTGGGTATTACTATCCTGCCTTCAGTCGGCTATTACCTAAAGTTCTAAGACTATGAGAAAGTTCCTGTTAATAGTTTTAAGTGCTCTGGTAGCCGCTTGTACGGTCGAGAAGATCGACGAACACCTCGTAGTGGACGGATGGATCGAAGACGGCGGATATCCGGTGGTGATCCTGACTTCCTCGGTTGCTGTAGTCGAAGGAACGCTCGACTATGAGCAGCTCTCGGACCAC
>JAEESD010000001.1 GCA_016286145.1 Bacteroidales bacterium
AAACACTCTGGCCTGGCAGCTTGCAGCCCCGGAAAGACCCGGCGACTGGAGTTGGCTTAAGCCCGGCAAGATAAGCTGGGAGTGGTGGTCAGGAATCAATGTATTCGGAGTGGATTTCAAGGCAGGAGTCAATACTGATACTTATAAGTATTTCATTGATTTTGCAGCGAAGTTCGGCCTGGAATACATCCTTCTGGATGAAGGCTGGTCCGCCTCTACCCTCAATATAGTTGAGGCTCAGCCGGATCTCGACCTGAAGGAGCTTATCGCTTACGGAAAATCAAAGGGAGTGGGCGTAGTTCTTTGGACGCTTTGGACCCCTATGCTGGCTGATCTGGAACACATCCTGGACGTATACGCTATGTGGGGAGTCGCCGGAATAAAGGTAGACTTTATGCAGATGCAGGACCAGAATATGGTCAACTTCTACGAAAGGGTAGCAAAGGAGTGCGCGAGGCGTCATCTTCTGGTAGATTATCACGGCGCATACAAGCCTGCCGGACTCCAGAGGACTTATCCCAATGCGATGACCTTCGAGGGCGTCCACGGAATGGAACACGACAAGGATTCCGCCGACATCTCTCCGGACCACGATATGGTTCTTCCGTTTACCCGTATGGTTGCGGGGCCTATGGATTACACCCCGGGCGCAGTGAACAATGCGACTAAAGACGATTACAGCCCGCTCTGGTATCACCCTATGAGCCAGGGAACGCGTTCCCATCAGGTTGCCCTCTTCGTTACCTACGAGAGCCCGCTTATGATGCTCTGCGATACCCCTTCGAAGTATTATCAGGCTCCCGAGTTTGCGAAGTATCTTGCAAAGATCCCTACGGTATGGGAGAAGACTGTCGCCCACGAAGCGGTAGCAGGAGAGTACCTCCTTATCTCGCGCAAGACTGCGGACGGGCGCTGGTATTCGGCCGGCCTTACCAATTGGGACGGACGCGAACTTACTCTCGATACTTCCTTCCTTGGGGAGGGCGAGTGGACAGCTACAATTCACCGCGATGGTATCAATGCCGATACCTGGGCGGAGGATTATAAGATTGAAACATTGACCGTCGAGGCTGGAGATGAACTCCCCGTCAAGATGGCCAAAGGCGGCGGATGGGTCGCCGAATTCGTTAAGAAATGATGAAAAAAATATTTTTCACCCTCTCTGCGCTGCTTCTGGGCGCGAATCTGCTGGCTTCCTCTTACATAGTCAGCGGCCACGTCTACGACCAGGCCGGAAAGCCAGTGGCGGAGGTGAAGGTGACGGACGGATATAATTTCGTTCGTACAGACCAGCGTGGAGCCTACGAGATCGATGTCCACGACGACGCGCAGTTCGTCTACATCTCGATTCCGGCGGGTTTCGAGACCCCTGAGTGGCACGGAGCCCCGCTTTTCTACCGCGAACTTACCCGCGAGGGTAAAGGCCAGACTGCAGACTTCAATATAGTCCGTACCGGAGTCGATGAGACTAAACACCTTTTTGTAGTGTGGGCAGATGTCCAGGTCTATGAGGAACAGGAAATAGATTTCGTAAAGCAGGCGGCGGCAGATGCGGCGCAGGTAGCAGAAGATGCGGGAGTGCCCGCGTTCGGTGTTTCCTGCGGCGATATAGTAGGCGACTGGTGGAGCGGAATGTCGGTAGACATCCAGAAAGCTACCGCCGAGGCCGGTTTTCCGTTCTTCACCCTGATGGGCAACCACGACTATAAGGGCGACGCCAGGACAGATGAAGATTCGAAAAAGTTCTACACGGATCTTTTCGGCCCTACCTATTATTCTTTCGATAAGGGTAAGGTCCACTACATAGTGATGGACGATGTGTTCAACTACACCCGTCATTACATAGGCTACCTCAGCCGCCATCAGCTGGAGTGGATAAAGAAAGACCTGGCCGATGTACCGGAGGGAAATCTGGTAGTTCTTTTCTGCCATATTCCTACCTACAGCTGGGCCGCTCTCGAAGGAAACTGGAAAGCCGAGAAGTTCAACGACATCCTTACCAACCGTCAGGCTCTCTACGACATCCTGAAGCCTTACGACGCCCACATCTGCTCGGCCCACAAACACTTCGCCGAGAACTATGAGATAGCCCCGGGTCTGATGGAACACAACCACGCCCCGCTGAGCGGCCTCTTTTGGCAGGCGATGCTCGCTTCGGACGGAGTGCCTTGGGGCTACTACGTCTACGAAGTGGACGGACAGGAGCTGAAGTGGTATTTCAAGCCGGTAGGCCAGTCGAAAGACTGCCAGTTCAGCGCATACCGGGTGGGCGAGGATCCCGAGAAGCCGGACTGCGTTGTAGCAAATGTCTGGAACTACGACAGCAAGTGGAGGGTAGAGTGGAGCGAAAACGGAATGCCGCGCGGCGCGATGGAGCGCTACACCGGCCACGACCGTTCGATTATGAAGGACATCCGCGACAGGCGTGAGAAAGAATACAAGTGGAAGTACCTCGATGAGGCAAATTCCGTCCATATGTTCTGCGCAAAACCGGACAGCCCTGATTCTTTCGTAGAGATTACGGTTACAGACCGCTTCGGCAATGTCTCGAAGTGGAACAACGGAAGGCAGATATACAAGACAGACGCCTATACCTGGAATTCAGATAATGTAGTAGAAGGCAATACAGACGTTAAGGCCCAGCCGGTCCAGGCCCATCCAGAATTCGGAAAGTATACCGGCGCCAGCCGTCTGGAAACCAGCCTCTACGATCTCGCAATCCACGAGCTGACCCTGAACAAGGAAAAGGACGGAACCTACCGCACCGGCCAGTACTGGGGCGGAGTCTGGACCCGCGATATGTCCTACAGCACCATCCTTTCGCTGGCCCACGTAGATCCGGAGGGAATGAAGGCCTGCCTGCTCAGGAAGGTCGACAAGAAAAACCGCATAATCCAGGATACCGGTACCGGCGGGTCGTGGCCCTGCTCGACCGACCGTGAGATTTGGGCCGCTGCAGCGTGGGAAATCTACCTTGAAACGGGCAGCGACGCCTGGCTCAGGCAGGTCTACCATATCATCCGCCGCAGCCTCGAGGCAGACCGTGTAGTCGCGTTCAACCCTGCTACCGGCCTCTATCGCGGCGAGTCGTCGTTTATCGACTGGCGCGAGCAGAGCTATCCGAAGTGGATGCAGCCGGCCGATATCGCCCAGAGCGAGTGTCTGGGCACTAACGCCGTCTTCTACCGTGCGCTCGACGTGCTTGCGAAGATGGGCGAGAAGCTCGGCCACAGAAGCGATGCGAAGAAGTATGCAGCCCAGGCTGAGGCGCTGAAGTCAGCGATCAACTCCTACTTCTGGATGGAAGACAAGGGCTATTATGCCCAGTATATCTACGGCCGCGGTTCGCGCGTGCTCAGTCCCAGAAGCGAGACGCTGGGCGAAGCCCTCTGCGTCCTCTGGGACATCGCAGACGCGCGCCAGGCGGCCGCAATCCTCGAGAAGATGCCTCTTGCACCTTACGGGCCTACCATCTTCTCGCCTCAGATTTCGGCGATCGAGAGCCCGTACCACAACAACGGCGTATGGCCTTTCGTCACGTCGTTCTACGGGCTCGCGGCCGCGAAGGCGGGGAACCGCTCCGCGCTGCTCCACGCCCTCGGTTCCAACGCGCGTGCGGCCGCGGTCTTCGGCTCCCACATGGAGAATTTAGTGGCCACGGACGGCAGCACCCGTACTGCGATGGACTCCCCGCGTCAGCTGTGGAGCATTGCGGGCTATATCGGGCTCACCCGCGGCGCCCTGCTCGGAATGAATTACGAGCCGGGCGGAATCAGGTTCGCCCCCGTCGTGCCCGCCTCGCTCGAAGGCTCCCGCATCCTCCGTGGGCTTGAGTACCGCGATATGACGCTCGATGTCAGGGTAATCGGCGAAGGCTCGATAATCGAGAGCTTCAAGCTCGACGGCGAGTCGGCAGAACCGTTCGTCCCCAACACCCTCAAGGGCGCCCATTCCTTAGAAATATCGATGATGAGCGATTACTACGCTGCGCCCGACAAGGTTACTGTCTTGCCGGTGCAGTTCGACATCGATTACCCACGCACCAGGATCGAAGGCAATACCTTGAGATGGGATCCGGTAGAGGGCGCAGCATCCTATACCGTCCTTCTCGACGGCGTTGCGGTGTCGGAGACGGCCTCCAATTCGTTTGCGCTGACCGAGGCCGGTGAATATGTGGTCATCGCCAGCACTATAGGAGGTATCCATTCCTTTATGAGCGAGCCGCTACGATATGGGCTTACGGATATTACTATCCCTTGCGAGGCTTCCCTCGGCCAGAGGAGAGGCTCGCAGCTGAAGGTGGTTCTGGCCGCCCCTGTTACCGGAACTTATTGGCTTGACTTCAATTATTCCAACGGCAACGGCGACCTTTCAACCTTCCAGAAGTGTGCTACCCGCGCCCTGTATGTAGACGGCAAGAGGGTAGAGGCGGTAGTGATGCCGCAGAGGGGAGACGACTGGGACGAAACCGGATGGACAAGCTGCGTCAAGCTCGAGCTTACAGCAGGCGAACACTCCTTCGAACTCAAATATATAGACGAAACTATCAATATGGACATCGAGACCGATACGGCCTTCGTCCACTCATTAAGGTTATCATACAAAAAATAAATAGCTCTATGAAAGTCATTATCAAAGCTTCAAGCAAGGAAGGCTCCCTCTGGGCAGCCCACCACATCGCGGCAAAAATCAACGAGAAGAAAGCCCGCACAGACGAGCCCTTCGTAATCGGACTTTGCACCGGCTCGACCCCGATCGAGACCTATGCCGAGCTTATCAGGATGGTCAAGGCAGGAGAGGTTTCCTTCAAGAACGTCATCTCGTTCAATATGGACGAGTATGTAGGTCTTCCTGAGAACCACCCCGAGAGCTACCACTCCTTTATGCACAAGTATCTGTTTGATCAGATCGACGAACCCGCTCAGAACATTCATATCCTGAACGGCAATGCTCCGGATCTTGACGCAGAGTGTGAGGCCTATGAGAAGGCGATTGCCGCTGCCGGCGGATTCGATCTCTTCCTCGGAGGCATCGGCGAAGACGGCCACATCGCCTTCAATGAGCCTTTCTCCCCGCTTTCGAGCCACACCCGCGTCGTGACCCTTACAGAAGACACGAGAATCGTAAACAGCCGCTTCTTCGGCGGAGATATGAATCTCGTCCCCAAGCAGGCTCTTTCGGTAGGTGTCGCTACCGTTACCGGCGCCCGCGAGGTAGTCATCCTGGCCTTTGGTCCTAAGAAGGCCCGCGCTATCAAGGATGCAGTCGAAGGACCTTACAGCCATATGTGTACTGTCTCCGCCCTTCAGACCCACGAAAACGGCATCATCGTAGCAGACGAGGCTTCGGTAGGCGAACTTAAAGTCAATTCTTATAAATATTTCAAGGCTGTTGAAGCAGCAGAAAAACTCTAATAGCAATGAAGAAGTTACTTATTTGCGCGATGGCGCTTCTCTGTGTTTTGCCGCTTTCTGCGAAAAAGAGGCAGGTCGCTATAGTCGCACACCGCGGATACTGGCAGTGTGAGGCAGGAGGCAACTCCCACAACTCCATCGCTTCTCTGAAGGCGGCTCAGGACGGCAAGTTCTGGGGTAGCGAGTTCGATGTCAATATGACTAAAGACGGCGAGCTGATGGTCTTCCACGACGATGCTGTCGCAGGTATGAAGTTCATCGAGCACGATGCAGCAGAGTTTAAGGATGTACGTCTCCCCAACGGAGAAAAGATCCCTACGCTCGACCAGTATCTCAAGCAGTTCAAGAAGAATAAGAAGTGCCGCGTAGTCTTCGAACTTAAGTTTCACCCGGAGGAACTCGAAGAGGTTGCGGTAGACAAGAGTATCGAAGCTCTTAAGGCGGCAGGACTTTTTGATCCGAAGCAGACGATCTTCATCTCTTTCTCTCTCAGGCAGTGTGTGTTCTTCGCGCAGAAGTGCCCTGGATTTATAGTCCAGTACCTCGGCTCTGATCCCGATCCCGACGTAGTCTTCGCAAACGGAGTCAACGGAGTTGATACTTATTTCGGCACCCTTTATCAGAAGCCCGACTGGTATACCAAGGCCCGCAGCCACGATATGAGTGTCAATGTCTGGACGGTAGACAAGAAAGAGGATATGCGCAAGATGATCGAGATGGGAGTGGATTACATCACCACCAACCGTCCCGAGGACTGCCGCGCTCTTCTCAAAGAAATGAAGGTTAAAGAACTAAAAGCTGGTAAGAATTTTAAATAATGAAACATTTTTCGCTTCCTAAAGACGGCGGCCTTATCGAGAAAGGCCTTCCGAAAGACATCCTTCACAGTAAAGAAAGGATCTACACCGAGATTCTGGACACTCCCTATATAGCGAGCCAGATGGTTGCAGACGAGGTCGTTGCCGCGATCAAGGCTTTCAAGCCGACCCCCGCCAAGCCTCTCTTCAAGCTTGGTCTTACGACCGGCAATTCCCCTCTTCCTCTCTACAATGACCTTCAGAGGGCCTGCACCCAGGGCGATGTTTCGTTCGCCAATGTCGAGGTCTTCTCGGTAGACGAGTACTATCCCGTTTCCCCGGACGAGGCCCAGAGCCGCAACCATCGTCTCCGCTCTGAGCTTCTCGACCACATCGACATCAAGAAAGAGAACATCCATATCCCCGACGGAACAGTTCCCGAGGATAAGCTCTCCGAGTACTGCGCAGAGTTCGACAAGAAAGCGCGCGGGCTCGATCTCCTCGTTATCGGTGTAGGCGAGCAGGGCCAGGTCGGATTCAACGAGTCCTGGACAGACCGCGGAAGCCGCACCCGTGTCGTTCTCCTGCCTTACCAGTCCCGCAAGCGTCAGTCCCGCAACTTCAACGGAGACCTTGTCCAGACTCCTTCGCAGGCCATCACGATGGGTATCTCGACTATGATGTCCGCTTCCAAGGTCATCCTTATGGCCTGGGGCGAAGATAAGGCCGATATGGTCCAGAAGATAGTGGAGAAGAAGATCGATCCCGACTACCCGGCTTCGTTCTTCCAGATGCACGACAACGTCAAGCTCTATGTAGACGAGAACTCAGGCGCGAACCTCCTCAGGATGGTCGCTCCCTGGTGTATCGGCCCCTGCGAGTGGACTCCCAAGTTTATCCGTAAGGCCGTTATCTGGCTTTGCGATACCGTCCACAAGCCTATTCTGAAGCTCTCCCTCCAGGATTATCTCCAGAACTCTCTCGGACAGCTCGTAGAGCAGTACGGACCTTATTCCGATATCAACATCAAGGTTTTCAACGACCTTCAGCACACTATCTCCGGCTGGCCGGGCGGCAAACCCAACGCAGACGATTCAACCCGTCCCGTGGCTTCGAAGCCCTTCCCGAAGACCGTGCTTATTTTCTCTCCGCACCCGGACGATGATGTCATCTCGATGGGCGGTACCTTCATCCGCCTGGCTCATCAGGGCCACAACGTCCACGTCGCCTACGAGACCTCGGGCAACGTAGCGGTCCACGACGATGTAGTTATCCAGCATATGGACGCCGCCCGCGAACTGGGCTTCGGCGACCGTGTAGACGAGGTTCAGAAACTCGTGGCCTCGAAGGTCCCGGGCGAGCCCGAACCGCGTGCGCTGCTCGATATCAAGGCGGCCATCCGTCGCTCCGAGGCCAAGGGCGCTGTCCATTCCTTCGGCCTGGACTATTCCCATGCCCACTTCCTCAACCTCCCGTTCTACGAGTCCGGCGGCATCAAGAAGCTCCCGCGCTCGCAGGCCGATGTTGATATCATCAAGAACCTCCTTAAAGAGTTGAAGCCGGATATGGTGTTTATGGCCGGCGACCTTGCCGATCCTCATGGAACACACCGCGTATGTACGGAGTGCGCGCTCGAGGCGATGGAGCAGCTCAAGGACGAGGGAGTCGAGTGGATCGCCGGTTCCCATGTCTGGCTCTATCGTGGAGCATGGATGGAGTGGGAGCTCGGCCGCGTGGATATGGCAGTTCCGCTGAGTCCGGATGAGGTCGTAGAGAAGAGACACTCTATCTACCATCACCTTTCTCAGAAGGATATCGTTCCGTTCCCGGGCGATGATCCTCGCGAGTTCTGGCAGAGGGCCGAGGAGCGTACCGAAGGTACCGCGAAACACTACGACGCCCTCGGAATGGCCGAGTATCAGGCAATCGAGGTCTTCCTGAAGCTGTGGTAATGAGGTAGGGGCCGCGAGGTTGGCAGTCTCCGGCGGAACTCCGGTCGCTTTGCTCCCTCCGGCCCCTTCCATCCTATCCTTCGTCATCGCTTCGCGATAACTTGTCTAGGACGGACGCCTACCCCCTGCCCGTGTCCGGGGGTGGACACGTCCGCCGGAGACCGCCAACCATCGCGGGGATTGTCATTTCGAATGAGACTTCTCCTGGTTAAGATTATTGTTTTTTATGGCAGTTGACCTATCAAGAATCAAGCACGTTGCTCTGGATATGGATGGAACGATCTATTTGAGCAACACGAGGTTTCCGTTTACGCTGGATTTTTTGGCGGGGTTGACGGAGATGGGGATTACGTATTCGTTTTTGACGAACAACCCGTCGAAGTCGCTCTCGGATTATTTGGCGAAACTGCGGAAGATGGAGATTCCTTGCAGCGAGGAGCAGATGTATACGACGACTATTGCGATGATAGATTATATCAAAGCGGAGTATCCGTCGGCGCGAAGGCTGTTCCTGCTGGGAACTCCGTCGATGATTTCGCAGTTTGAGGAGGCGGGGTTCATTTCGTGCGCAGATTCGCCGGATGATGTGCCGGATATTGTGGTTGCGGCGTTTGATATGACTTTGCAGTATTCGAGGCTTTGCCGGGCTGCGTGGTGGGTAAAGCAGGGACTGCCTTATCTGGCAACCAATCCGGACAGGGTGTGTCCTACGGATCAGCCGACGGTGTTGGTTGATTGCGGGTCTATCTGCAAGTGTATCGAGCACGCGACTGGCAGGAAACCGGACAAGGTTCTGGGAAAGCCCGATCCGGAGATGCTGGCGGGAATAGAGCGCCGGCAGGGGCTGGAGCCATCGCAGATCGCGATGGTGGGCGACCGCCTGTATACCGATATCGCGATGGCTCGCGCGGCCGGCGCGGTGGGTGTGCTGGTTCTCAGCGGTGAGTCTACCCTCGCCGATGTCGAGGCCGCTCCCGCCGAGTCCAAACCCGACCTCGTCTGCCGCGACATCGCCGAATTTGGGAACTTACTTAGAAAGGCGCGTGGTGAGTAACGTCCTAGTAATCAACAAATTGCAAAAAGTCGACTCCGAAAAACGCAGAGCCGAGTTTTAGTAAATTATTTATAATCAGCGTCTTACGCATTACGCTACGGTTTCGCATATGAACAGTTTTGGACATAATTTCAGGGTGACGGTGTTCGGGGAGTCCCACGGACCGGTTGTCGGGGTCGTGATGGACGGAGTACCGGCAGGAATTGAGCTCTGCGAAGAGGATTTCGCGGAGGATATCGCCAGAAGAGCTCCGGGCGCAGAGGGCACGACTGCACGTAAGGAGGCGGATACTCCGAAGATACTCAGCGGAGTGTTCAACGGCCATACGACAGGAGCGCCTCTCACTATTGTTTTCGAAAATGAGAATACCCGCCCGGAGGATTATGCCCAGTTTGCGGCGATCCCGCGGCCTGGGCACGTGGACTTTGTTGCGGCCGTCAAGTTTGACGGCTCAAACGATCCGCGTGGCGGCGGCCACTTCGCCGGCCGCCTGACGCTCCCCATCGTCGCCGCCGGTGTTGTCGCTAAAAAGCTGCTGGATGGGATAGATTTTTCGTCACAGTTGGTGGCTCTGGGTGGTTCTGAAGACCCTGACAAATGGTCTGAGCTGATTGCCCAGGCCGCAAAGGAAGGCGATTCCCTGGGCGGAGTCGTCGAGTGCAAAGTGACGAATCTCCCTATCGGCGTCGGCGAACCGTTCTGGGACAGCGTTGAGTCTATGCTCTCCCACGCGGTGTTCGCGATTCCCGGTGTCCGTGGAATCGAATTCGGCGACGGATTCAAGGCGGCGGCTATGAAGGGCTCCGAGCATAACGACCCGTTCGGGCCTGAAGGGCCGGTGAAGAATGGCGCGGGAGGGGTGAACGGCGGCCTTACCAACGGCGCGCCGCTGGTGCTGCGCGTCGCCTTCAAGCCGACGTCCTCTATCGCCCGCGCCCAGCGGACGTGGAACTATGAGACCGAAGCGGAGGAAACGCTCGAGATCCGCGGCCGCCACGACGTGTGCTTTGCCCGGCGCTGCCCCGTGATAGTGGAGGCTATGGCCGCGATTGTTTTGGAAGACCTTTTGGCACTGTAGACTAAAATGCTTACATTTGAGGCATATAACGAAACAAGACGATGAAACACGACGATTTGAATCTTTGGTGGACATCACTTTCGGTAGCGCAGAAGGAGCGCGTCGCAAAGAAAGGCCTTACGAAATTTGCAGGCGAGAAAAAACCTGCCGAGAATGAATATCAGTATCCCGCTTGTACTATCTGGTGGAACTCCCTTCCGGAAGAGCAGAAGACCTGGATACACGATCACTGTGTAAATAAACACGGCTATGTCCTGCAGGAGTGGGACGAGGCTAATCCCTACGGAGACTAACCAAATATCGATCATATGAAATTGTTGAAAATTTTTGCACTGGCCGTCCTGGCCGCTGGCGCTCTCTTTATGAGCTATTCTTGTTCTGATGGCGGTCCTGACGACGAGGCCGAGAACATCCTCATCATCGAGGGTCAGACCTATAAAGTCGCTCACGCACTTTACTTCCACGAACCCGGTAGCAGCGAGTATCGCATCGATCTTGACACCGAAGAATTCGGCACCAAAGAGGAGCCGGATATGATCCATGGCTATGGTGACTTCACCTTTGACGGTAAAGACATCACCATCGACGTCACGAAGCATGAGCCCCTGTACATCAGCGGATTCAACTGGAATGCAGGCGGCTTTTATCAGGCCGGCCCTTACAAATCTGGTACTCAGACCATTAAGAACGGCAAGAATGGCACAATCATCCTGATCATCGACTGCAAGGATATGAAGGATCAGCGCTTCTACCTCAATGTCGCCGCTCAGGACGAAGAATCCTTCAACAGGAGCCAGCAGTAATGCGTATTAAATCCCTTAGGGGTATTTAACTGAAAACTAGAAGGGCGCGGCGAATCGATTTCTGCCGCGCTCTTTTGCAATATGAAGAGGTATTCAGCATTCTTGATAGCAGCAGTGCTTTTCTGCGCCTGCAGCCCCAAGCCGGAGAAGGAGATAGTCGTGTCCATCCCGGCCGACGGACGTTGGGACAGATATCCCACGCCCGAGGCGGTGTGTGGCCTGCTCGATACGATCGCGTGGGCGGGATTCAACTCGATCAAGGTGGACGTGAAGCCGGTCGTGGGATATTGCGAGTTCGAGAGCTCCTACCTCGAGCCGATGCGGACGATGAAGACGCGCCCGGGGGCGCACGAAGGCTGGGACTACGCCGCCACCTTCCTGCGTGAGGGGCGCAAACGCGGGCTCAAGGTCTCGCTGACCTGCGCGGTCTTCCCGCTGGGGGCATGGCAACTCGACGACGGCCCCGCGTTCCGCGACCCTTCGAAGGACGGCTGGTTCTGCGTGGAATATCTCCCCGACGGGCTGCGCGACATACGTGAAGACCGCCGCCAAGGCGTTTTCTGCTTTATGAACCCGTCCCACCCCGAGGTCCACGACTTCGTCCTCGGCTATATCGAAGAGCTGCTCGCGAAATACAAGCCCGACGGCTTCCAGCTCGACTACTGCCGCTACAACAATATCAACTGCGATTTCTCCGACTACTCCCGCCGCGCGTTCGAGCAGTGGCTCGGCCGTCCGGTCGCTGCCTGGCCCATGGACATTTTCACCTTCGCATCCGCCGACCCGAACGATATCGTCCCGGGGCCGCTGTACAAGCAGTGGATTAAGTGGCGCGCGGGCGTAATCCAGGGCTACGTCCGCGAGGTGAGGGAGATCGTGGATCGCGTTTCGCCCCGAACGGCCCTTCGCTACTGGGGCGCCGGATGGTGGCACGCCCTCTATACGACCGGCCAGAACTGGTGTTCGCCCTCGACCGCAGAGCCGATGGACTACCCCTGGGCGGCCGATGACTATGCGTCCACGGGCATCGCGGACCTCGTCGACTATTTCGAGCTGGGAACCTATCGGCCGCGTGTCCATGGTCCCGAGGATCCCGAGTCCATGGAGTTCGACCTCGCCCGCGCGCGCCGTCTCGTCGGCCCGGACAATATCGTCTACGGCTCAATCTCCGCCGGCTGCCCGATCGAAGAGGCCTTCGAATTCCTCTATGAAAACGCCGACGGCTTCTCCTTCTTCCCGGTCGACGCCCTGCGAAAGGATCCCGCGCTGTGGGACCGTTTCCACGAAGTGATTACTAACGCTACCCGAGTTCAAGCGCGGCCTTGACGAAGGCCGTGAAGATGGGCTGGGGATGCTCCGGCGTGCTCTTGAATTCGGGATGGAACTGCGTTCCGATGAAGAAGGGGTGCTCCGGTATCTCTACTATCTCCACCAGACCGGTGTCGGGGTTGATTCCGGATACGGCAAGGCCGGCGCTCTCGAGTTCTTCGCGGTAGGCGTTATTGAACTCGTAGCGGTGGCGATGGCGTTCGAAGATGATATCCTGCCCGCCGTATATCCGGGCGGCCAGAGTTCCTGGCACTAGTTTGCAGGCATACGCGCCGAGACGCATGGTCCCGCCCTTGATGGTGGTGGTCTTCTGCTCCTCCATCAGGTCGATGACAGGGTGAGCGGTGTCGCCGTCCATTTCAACTGATGCCGCGTCGGCATAGCCCAGCACGTCGCGCGCGAACTCCACTACCGCCATCTGCATGCCCAGGCAGATTCCGAAGAACGGGATGCCGTTTTCGCGGGCATAGCGCACGGCCGCAATCTTTCCGGGGATGCCGCGCTCGCCGAAGCCTGGGGCCACGAGGATGCCAGACATTCCGGCTAACCGCTCGGCCACATTCTCCTCGCTAATGGTCTCCGAATGGATGCATCGCACGTTAACCTTGCACTCATTGGCCGCACCTGCGTGGACGAACGCTTCCTGGATCGACTTGTATGCGTCCTGCAGTTCGACATATTTTCCGACCATGGCGACCGTGACCTCTCGCTTCGGGTGCTTCAGCCGTTCAAGGAAGGCCTTCAAGGCAGTGAGATCCGGCTCGGTCGCGCAGTCCTTGATTTCCAGTTTGTTCACGACCAGGGTGTCCAGTCCCTCCTCCTCCATATTCAGCGGCACCTGGTAGATGCTCCACGAATCGATGGACTGGATGACGTGGCCGGGGCGAACATTGCAGAAGCGGGCAATCTTCGCGCGAAGGTCATCACTCAGCGGCATTTCGGTGCGGCAGACGATGATGTCTGGGTGGACGCCGGCGCTCTGCAACTCCTGTACGGAGTGCTGAGTGGGTTTCGTCTTGAGTTCCTTGGCCGCCTTCAGATAAGGGACCAGCGTTAGATGAATGCTCAGGAAGTCTTCTTCCGGAAGTTCCCACTGCAGCTGGCGCATGGCTTCTACGAACGGCTGTGATTCCATATCGCCGACAGTGCCGCCAACTTCGGTGATGACTACGTCGAATTTGCCGGTCTTTCCGAGCAGGAGCATTCTGCGCTTGATCTCGTCAGTGATATGGGGAACTATCTGGACCGTCTTGCCTAGATAAGCGCCTTCGCGCTCCTTGGTGATGACGGTATGATATATCTTGCCGGTGGTGACGTTGTTGGCCTTCGACATATGGACGCCCAGGAAGCGCTCGTAGTGACCGAGGTCAAGATCCGTCTCCGCCCCGTCTTCGGTAACATAGCATTCGCCGTGTTCATAGGGATTCAAGGTCCCGGGGTCGATATTGATATATGGGTCGAATTTCTGGATGGTGACGCGAAGACCGCGCGCCTGGAGAAGTTTTGCAAGGGAGGCCGCTACAATGCCCTTCCCAAGGGAAGATGCCACCCCGCCCGTAACGAAAACATACTTAGTATTCATACTGCTGCGTTTTAAATACGCGGGAGAAAATCTCGTCTACGTTCTTGAAATAATAGTCCAGGGTGAAGCAACCGTCCAGTTCCTCCCTGGACAATATATTTGTGACCTCCGGAGCCGCCTCCAGCAGGGTCTTGTAGTCCTTGTTTTCAGTCCAGGCTTCCATGGCGATGGGCTGTACCATATCATAGGCCTGCTCGCGGGAGAGTCCCTTGGCGATGAGGGCGTTCATCACGCGCTGGGCGAAAATAACGCCGCGGGTGCGCCAGATGTTGGCCATCATGTTCTCCGGATATACCACAAGGTTTTCGAGTATGCCCTTGAAGCGGACCAGCATGTAGTCCAACAGTTCGGTTGCATCCGGAAGTACTATGCGTTCGGTGCTGGAATGGGAGATGTCACGCTCGTGCCAGAGGGCCACATTCTCGTATGCGGTGAGCATATAGCCGCGCATCACACGCGCACATCCGCAGATGTTTTCGCTGCTTATGGGATTGCGTTTATGCGGCATTGCGCTTGACCCCTTCTGCCCCTTGCAGAAGGCTTCTTCCACCTCGCGTACCTCGGTTCGCTGGAGATTGCGGACTTCGAAGGCCATCTGCTCGAGGGTGGCGGCAACCAGAGCCAGTACGCCGACATAGCTGGCATGCCTGTCGCGCTGGAGCACCTGGGTCGAGATGTTGGCGCTCTGAATCCCAAGCTTTCCGCACACATAATCCTGGATGAATGGCGGGATGTTGGCGAAGTTCCCTACCGCGCCGCTCATCTTTCCGGCCTCTACGTCTGCCGCGGCTGCCTTGAAACGACGTATGTTGCGTTTCATTTCCTCGTACCACAGGGCCCACTTGAGGCCGAAACTGGTGATGTCCGCATGGATGCCGTGGGTTCGGCCGATACAAGGCGTGGATTTGAATTCCAGAGCGCGTGAACGGAGTACTTCCATGAATTCCTCCATGTCCTTCAGAAGGATGGCGTCGGCCTGTTTGAGGAGGTAGCCGTTGGCCGTATCCACCACGTCGGTGGAGGTGAGCCCGTAATGCACCCACTTGCGCTCCTCTCCCAGACTCTCGCTCACGGCACGGGTGAAGGCCACCACGTCGTGACGGGTCTGTTCCTCTATTTCCCGGATACGGGAAACATCGAAGCGTGCGTTTGCACGGATCTTGTCCACGTCTGAGGCAGGAATGACGCCCAGTTTGCTCCAGGCTTCGCAGGAGAGTATTTCAACTTCCAGATAGGCGCCGAACTTGTTCTCTTCCGTCCAGACGTCCCTCATTACTTTCCGGGAATAGCGATCAATCATAGGACCTGTTATTTATTAAGGAAATTCAGGATATTGTTTTCGATGCGTGAGGCGATATCTTCGCATTCCGCCTTCCGGAACGGTTCCGGGCTCAGTTTCTCGTAGAGTTCGATGTAGCGGTCCGTGATGCCGTTCACGACTTCTGGGGTCATCTCGGGCACTTTCTGTCCTGCCTGACCCTGAAAACCGTTCGCCATAAGCCATTCGCGGACGAACTCTTTCGAAAGTTGTTTCTGGTGTTCGCCTTTTTCCAGACGCTGCGCGTAGCCTTCGGCATAGAAGTATCGCGAGGAATCCGGAGTGTGGATTTCATCCATCAGCATAATCTGTCCGTCCCGTTTGCCGAATTCATATTTGGTGTCCACCAGAATGAGACCCTTGCCGGCAGCGATTTCGGTCCCGCGCTGGAACAGAGCCAGCGTGTATTTCTCCAGCTGCTCGTATTCATCGGCCGGGACGATGCCGCGGGCGATGATTTCCTCCCTGCTGATGTCCTCGTCGTGGCCTTCGGCCGCCTTTGTGGTGGGAGTGATGATAGGCTGCGGAAGTTTTTCATTTTCGCGAAGTCCGTCGGGCAGGGTGACGCCGCACAGACTGCGCCTGCCGGCTTTGTATTCCCGCCAGGCGTGCCCGGCAAGATAACCGCGTACCACCATCTCGACCTTGTAGGGTTCGCACTGCCAGCCTATGGTAACCATGGGATCCGGAACGGCCACCTTCCAGTTGGGAAGGATGTCGGCGGTGAGGTCCAGGAACTGGGCGGCGAGCTGGTTGAGCACCTGCCCTTTGCAGGGGATACCTTCGGGAAGGACGACATCGAAGGCGGAGATGCGGTCGGTTGCGACCATCACCATACAACCATTTTCAAGAAAATAAACGTCACGGACTTTGCCCGTGTATCTGGACTTGATGCCGGGTAGATTGAGATCGGTTTTTACAACGGCTTTCATTGCTGATGAAATATGTCTTACAAAGATAGATAATACTTATCAACACTGAAAATGTTGACAAATACTGTTTATCCGTCTTGTAAGTGTCAGGTGCAATCATTCCCGCCGACATACGTTTTGAGTTCAAACGATAAAATTGCGGAAGTCCATTATTATTGTTAAATTTGTGCACGTGAGTAGTGTAACACGTACCGTTTCGGATTGCAAAGAATTGCATGAAGAGTGTGGCGTCGTCGGTTTTTACGGCGTTGAAGGTGCCGCTACACACGCATTCCTGGCATTACAGAGCATTCAGCACCGTGGTCAACAAGGCTGCGGTATTTCTGTAGTACGCCCGGACGGTACACTTGCTCTGCACAAAGGCGCCTCCTTGGTGAAAGAGGTGTTTCACAAGGAAGATATAGAGGGCCTTCCGGGCAGTTCCTGCATCGGGCATGTTCGTTATCCCACTACCGACGTGGGAGGCCGAGAGAATCTTCAGCCGTTCCTCTTTGCCCGTCAGAATAACCCCTATGCTCTGGCCCATAACGGAAACATTGTGAACGCCGCCCAGGTGAAGGCATTTCTGGAGAAACAGGGGCATTTGTTCAGCAGTACGTCAGACAGTGAACTCTTCGGCTATCTGGTCGGAAGCAGCCTGCACGGGAACGACTGGGAAAATGCGATAGTCAATACCGCCCGTTTGCTTGACGGGGCCTATGCCACGGTCATCCTCACTAAAGATAAACTCTTTGCCTGCAGGGATAAGTATGGCCTCCGCCCGCTTTCTCTTGCAAAAATGGGCTCTGGATATGTAGTGGCCAGCGAAACCTGCGCCTTCGAATCAGTTGGGGCGCAATTCATCCGGGATATAGAACCGGGAGAACTGCTGACCATCGATGCTGAGGGCCTTCATTCTTCCCATATCGCACGGGCGGTAAACCACTTCATGTGCGCCATGGAATATATCTACTTCGCCCGTCCCGACAGTGTAATCGAAGGATGCAGCGTGCATGCTTTCCGCCGTCGCTCGGGAGCGCTTCTGCACGCAGAGCATCCCGCCGACGCCGATCTGGTGACCTGCGTGCCGGAGTCCAGCATGAGCGCCGCCATCGGCTTTGCTGAGGCATCAGGTCTTCCGCTGGAAATGGGCCTCATAAAAAACATGTACGTGGCGCGAACTTTCATCCAGCCAACCCAGTCCATGCGCGACGCGGGTGTGAAGATGAAGCTTTCGGCGGTACGCAGCATCGTGCGCGGAAAACGCGTGGCTGTGATTGACGATTCCATCGTCCGTGGCACCACCTCGCGCACCATAGTGCGCATGCTCAGAGACGCCGGTGCGACGGAAGTTCATATGCGCATCGCCAGTCCGCCCTATGCATGGCCATGTTTTTATGGCATCGACACAGGCAGCAAGGAGCAGCTCCTGGCTGTGGGAAGGAGTGTGGAGGACATCCGCGATTTCATCGAAGCTGATACCCTGGGATACCTGTCAGTCGAAGCCCTTTTCCAGGCTTCCGGGCGCTCCGGGTTGTGCACGGCATGCTTTGACGGGAATTATCCCACGGATTTGTATGAAGAAAATGACAATAAACAATAAATAAGAATGGAACAAAAGAAATTAGACGTAGTTCTCGGACTCCAGTGGGGAGATGAGGGAAAAGGCAAAATAGTGGATGTGCTCACTCCTTCCTATAAGATGGTAGCGCGCTTCCAAGGCGGACCCAATGCCGGCCATTCCCTCGTTTTCGGCGGAGACAGTTTCGTGCTTCACACGGTGCCTTCTGGTATTTTCCGTGATGGGACGCTTAACGTCATCGGCAACAATGTCGTAATCGACCCGGTCATCCTCATGGATGAGATTGCGAAGATTGAGAAACGCGGCGTGAATATCGACGGCAGGCTTGTTATTTCCAAACGCGCACATCTCATCATGCCCACACACGTCGCTCTGGACGCTGCCAGCGAAAGTGCCATGGGCAAGACCAAGATTGGTTCCACCCTAAAGGGCATAGGTCCTACTTATGCCGACAAAACCGGCAGATATGGCCTTCGCGTGGGAGATATCCTCCAGGACAACTTCAAAGCCCTGTACGAGGAGCGCAAGCAGAGGCATCAGATGTTGCTCGGGCAGTACCCCCCGTTCGAACTTCCGTTCAATTTCGACGAATATGAAAAGAAATGGTTCGAGGCGGTGGTCCAGATGAAACGCTTCCGCTTCATCGACAGCGAAGTGTATGTGAATCAGGCTCTCGATAATGGCACACCCATCCTCGCCGAGGGCGCACAGGGGTCGCTTCTTGACATCGATTTCGGAACATATCCTTACGTCACTTCTTCAAATACCCTTTCTGCAGGGGTCTGCACGGGTCTGGGAATAGCCCCCTCACGTATAGGTAAGGTTTACGGTATTTTCAAGGCTTATTGCACCCGTGTGGGCAACGGTCCTTTCCCGACTGAACTATTCGACGCCGACGGTGACCGCCTTCGCGAGATTGGCCACGAATACGGCGCCACCACCGGACGTCCCCGTCGTACCGGTTGGCTGGATATGGTCGCACTCAAATACGCCGTGATGATGAACGGCGTCACGGACCTCATCATGATGAAGGCGGACGTGATGGACAGTTTCGACACCGTCAAGGTAGCCGTGGCTTACAAGGTGGGTAAGTATACCGTGGATTGTTTCCCGTACGACGGAGGCAAGGACGCAACGCCCATCTACAAGGAATTCCCCGGATGGAAGACGTCCCTAAGCGGCTTGACCCGCTACGAAGACTTCCCGGAAGCCTTCCGTCGTTATATAGATTTCATTGAGGCGGAGACGCACTGCAAGGTGAGCATTGTGTCCCTTGGCCCGGATCGCGACGCGACCGTAATGCGTTAGAAGATTCCTACGCGGGAGCAAAGGAATCGGTGACTATCGTGAGTTGTCAATTCCTATTTAAGGAGTTGGCTGGTCGACGCCCTGCGAAAGGACCCTGCGCTGTGGGATGTCTTACACGAAGCGATATCCTCGTTATGAAACGCTCGCTTGCAATACTGGCGCTTATTGTGCTTTTCGTTTCTTGCGCAAAGCGAGAAACGGATACCACTGCGCTCAGGTATCGAATACATCTGATCGCGTTGAAAGAATCTCCGGAAAAGGCCCACGCAATGTTTCTGAAGCTGGCCGACGAATGTCACGCTAAAGGGGAATACGCCCTCGAGGCCTGCGCCCTTTACGAGATGTCTACTAACTATCTGGACCAGCGGGATACCCTGGGGATGCGTCGCCTTCTGGACCGTATGGAGCGCCTGTCGAAAGAGCATCCGGAAAATATCGGGGCGGGGTATAGTTATTACTCGGTACTTGGGACATATTATGCCTCCTTGTACGAGCAGGATGGTTCGGAGACCACCCGCGACGCGATGTTTGAGGCGCTGAGGGAAGCTATCCGCTATCAGGAGAGGATGACCCAAAGGGATTATCAGCAGCAGGCAATAGTCCCTGCCTGGAATTATTACAATGTAGCCGTCTGCTACGATCTTTACTGCGACCCTCCGGTTCGCGATTCTATCGATAAATACCTGGTTCTGGCAGACAAGGCTAACCGTGAGACCCTCTATCTTAAGCCTTTTGAACATCAGCAGATTGATGTCTCCATCAGGGATTTGAGGGCCTGGCTTCTTTATTACGACGGACGTGTTGACGAGGCAATTACCGAGATGAATGAGGTCCTGGCCTTGATAGACAGTGTAGAAGCCGCAAGTCCGAATACCGTCATTACCGAGAGGGGAGAGGCCTACGGCTTTTTCGTGGAGGTGTATTCGTCAATGGGCGATTATGAGAAGGCTCTGGAATATGAGCAGCTCAAGGCCGAGAACGACGCCGTCCGTTTCAGCGCCCAGCGCAATGCCGCGGTGAGGGAAGTTGAGGCGAAATACGACGTAGCCAAGGTGGAGACGCGCCTGGCGAAGGTGATAGGCTGGACGGCCTCGCTGGCTATACTGTCTTTACTCCTGCTGGCCCTGGTTCTTTACTACAGGCTGCTTATACGCAGCAGGGAAGAGAGCCGTTACACTGCAGCCGTCGAGGCTTTGGTGGAGACGGACGCGGACATACGCGCCCTTACGGAGACGGTCTCCCCGGAGGCGGCCAAAAAGATTTTCTCATCAGCGCAGATTCCCCTTTCCGCCGTGGAACGGAGATACATACTTCTGTTTATGTCCGGCAAATCGACCGAGAAGATTGCCGAGGCTATGCACGTTGAGCCCGCGAGCGTCTATACGATGAAGTATCGTATTAAAAAGAAGTTTCGCGAGGGCTTCCCTCTGCCTTTCTAGCTGAAATCTAGGCAATTCTTTCTGTTTCTTGACATTATTTGTCTAGAATTGTCTATTTGACTGCCTTTTGACCTTTCATAGATTTGCAATAAGCAAATTGCAGATTTTGAAAGTCGAAGGCATCATAATAATCATCCTATCCATCGGCGTAGTCGTTGGTATAGTCCTTCTTGTTTTGGCCACTCTGCATTTTCGGCGCTGTATAGGGCTGCTTGAAGCTTTGAATGCCAATCTGGGTAACAATCCTGAAGAGACATCCAGCGAAAAGGAACTGCTTCTTGCGGCGAGAAGGCCCCTGTCAGTGACTGAAAAGAAATTCTTTACCCTCTTTCTGGAGGGGAAGACAACCGAAGAAATAGCAGAATTGATGCACGTTGAGCAGTCCAGCGTGTACACTATGAAATATCGTATCAAAAAGAAATTCCCCAAAGAATTTCATCTCCCGTTCTGATTATATGAAGACATCTATCAAGCTTCTTTCTTTATTGGCATTACTGTCTTTTGCCGCGGCGTCGTGCGGCCCGGAACCCGCCGTCCCCGACAAACCGCAGTCAAAGGGCGAAATCAAACTTGCGTCCGGCACTAAGGCGACCGTGGGCCCCGAGGGCGGCAGCGTGAACATCAGCTTCACGGCGAGCGCGGACTGGACGGTCGAACCGTCCAACGACAGAGCGTCGTGGATAGGGATAAACCCGTCGAGCGGTTCGGCAGGGAGCGCGACGGTGACCGTGAGCGTGGATCCGAACGAAACGCAGGACGAGCGAAGCGCTACCCTGCGAATCAAGTGCGGAACCGCCTCGACCTCCGTAACGATTACTCAGAAGCAGAAGGACGCGCTCACTCAGACGCCATCCAAAACCCAGTTCGACGCCGAGGGCGGCACTTTCACCATTGAGGTCAAGTCGAATATCGATTACAGTTTCACTGTCAGCGTGGGCTGGATACGGCAGCAGACGACGAAGGCGCTGACTACCAAAACGACCACCTTCATCGTGGACCCGAACGACGACACCCGCAAGCGCGAAGGGACGGTCACCGTCACGAGCAGCCTTGGGACCGAGACGGTCACCGTTTATCAGGAGGCCGGCAGTCCGTCGATCGTCCTGTCGTCCGAGAGCGTGTCGGTCGCAAGCGGCGGCGGCAGCTTCACGGTCGACGTGAACACGAACGTGGATGTCACGATGGCGATTGCCGCCGGAGCGGAGTGGCTGAGCGAGGTCGAGACCAAGGCCATGAGCACCCATAGCTACACCTTCGAGGCCGCGCCCAACGAGTCGACCGATTCACGCGAGGGCAGGATCGTGTTTAAAAATGCGGCGAACGGGCTGGAAGCGACAGTGACGGTGACGCAGATGCAAAAAGACGCGATTGTCGTTGCCCAGCCTCTGTATGAGATGGGGGCGGACGGCGGTCTGATCAGCATTGATGCGATAACTAACGTCGAGCTTGATGTACAGATTTCGGAGCCTTGGGTACGCCAGATTACGACCAAGTCGCTGGAGAAGGTGACCTATGACTTCGAGGTTGAGGCAAATCCCGACTATGATATCCGAGAATGCGTGGTGACTTTCTTGGGAGGAGAAGAAATCACTGTTTTCAACCAGCCTAGTCCTTGGAGCATAATCGGGACCATGAACGGCGATGAATGGACTCGTGATCTGGAGATGAAGACCGACGGGAAGTGGCACGTAGTGTGCGGAGTTACCCTTACGGATTCCGATGAATTCAAGTTCCGCAAAAATAAAGACTGGGGAGAAAACCTCGGGCTGGCATCATTCGGAATCACCTTGCCCGCCAACGTGAATGCGAACCTTGTTCAAGATGGCGCCAACATCAAGATGGTCGCAGGAACATACGACTTTTATCTTTTACCAGAAAAAAGCCAGGTGTACATCCTTACCGCAGGAACACCGTTTACCTTTGACGGGTATACGTACACGGGTGGAAGGCTCTCCCAGAAGGTTACTATCAGGCAGGATGGGGCTGACGGCTTCCTCCCCGATTTCAAGGACCAGTATACTGTCAGTTCTTTATCGCAGAAACTCGAGTTGAGATCCCGTTCCAGCGTGGAAGTGCTGGCGGAATCCAAGTGTGACTGGATAAGCGTAGTCAGTACTAAGACCCTCTCGAACAGGCCGGTAACCTTGCAGATAGCTGAGAATGCGTCCAGTACTGGCCGCACGGGCGAGGTGGTGATAAGCGCTCCCACGCTCGGGCTGTCGCGGACAGTGACCATCACCCAGAAAGGCGCCGGAGAGATGTATATTCCTGATGCCGCTTTCTATACCTGGCTGCTCGGCCAGTTCGATGAAGACGGGAACGGAGAACTATCGAAGGCGGAGTGCGACAAGGTGAATGTTATAGAAATGACTCTGAACGAGATACCGGAAATAAAATCCGTAAATGGTCTGGAGTATTTCCCCAACCTGGAGTATTTGAGATTTTACTGGACGGCCCAGGGAGGCGGCGCCGACATTGAGGAGATTGACTTGTCCGGCAATCCAAAGCTGAAACAGATTTCTTTGAACAGCCTTCCGAAACTCAAAAGTCTTACTGTCGACGCTCCCGATCTTTCGGATATAAATATCAGAGGCTGCCCGGCCCTGACAGGTATTGATTTATCCAGATTCAAGAAACTTTGGTACCTGTCTCTTTCTGATTGCCCTTGGCTGACAGAGCTGGATTGTTCTATCCACAAAAATCTCTATTACCTTTCAGTAGAGTCGTGTGAGGCATTGACAAAAATTGTAGTTACCAGCTTGAAACTGCATAATCTGTATATTGGTTACTGTAAGTCTCTGCCATACTCTGGAATAATACTTCCTCAGGAATCATTTGATCTAGCGTATCTGAATATTGACACGATTGCTTCGGTCCCCGAGGAGTTTGATTTTAGTATGTGTCCGGGAATCAAGCAGATTTCTATCTCAAGTGTGTCGGATTACTGGCAGGTTAAAACCATCTGGCTGATGACAGGAATTACTCCTCCGGAGTTGTACGGCTTTGCCAGAAATGCCGAAGTACGTTATAAAGGAGAAAATTTGTTGACTCCGATTGAATTCGAAAGCAAGCCTTTCAAGGACCTTATTCTCCAGTACAACCGCTATTGGGATGTCAACGAGGACGGAGAACTCTCCTCTTACGAATTGAGCAAAATCGATTATCTCCTCCTATTCTCCGACTATTATACTTTGAAAGAGACGATTACAACGCTCGAGGATATCGGCCATCTGAAGAATCTGGAGCACTTCGGACTGATAGGTTTCGGCAATAAGGTGACGGCGCCCATTCCTGAATCCCTCAAAACGCTCACGAAGCTCGAAAGCTTCAACATTGATGACTGCCGCGTTCAGGGGACTCTTCCCGAGTGGATTGCGGAGATGCCCTCACTCACAGAGCTCTCGCTGTTCAACTGTTATCCCCTTGGCGGGCCGATTCCCGGAAAATTGCTCGTGTCGGAGACGCTCACATATCTCGAGATCAGAGGGTGTTCCTTTACCGGGTGTACTGTAGTAGTCCCTAAAGACTCATTCCTGGATTATGACAGCAAGTATTATCACCCGAATGGGTTCTTCAGACTGACTCCCCAACGCGAGCTGGTAAAAAGAGAAACCCAGGCAGGTGGCGACTACGTGTATGATTTGCCGAATATCCTCTACAAGAGCGATGCGGACGGTACTGGCGCGATTCACCCGAACGGAGAGGCTGTTCTGTATCACGCCGCCACCAAGGGCCCTGGCCTTGATCTTATCATTACCGGCGACGGTTTCTCTGCGGAGAACAATACAGTAGGCGGAACGATGGAGACTTACCTTACTGCCTGCGCTGAGCAATTCCTGCATCAGGATCCGTACGACAAGCTTGCCGAGTATTACAATGTCTGGCTCGTTTATGCCCATTCCAGAACGGAGGGCACCGGAGTGCAAAGCGACATGTGCACTATCTTCGGAACGAGACACACGGATCCAGGCGGAGCCTCCACCGTCACAGGGCATCATAGCAATATACTGGAATTTGTCAGTTCCGCGATCGGCAAGGATTGCGGCAATGCCGTTATTGCAGTGATCATGAACTCCTCCACTTATGGCGGAACCTGCTACTGGAGCTATAACTCCTATGACAGGTGGAATTATTCGATTGCATATACTCCAGCTGCGCCGAGCGACTTCCTTCCCACTTTCGTCCACGAGACCCTTGGACACGGCATCGGCAAACTCGCCGACGAGTATGAAGCGGATTACGCGAACCCGGGATCCAAGCCGTCCAGCTACCCGTACTGGGCAACCGCCGGACTCGATGCCAATGTGGATAATGTTGCCGACCCCGCGCAGATCCGGTGGCACAATTTCCTTTCCGATCCGAGATATGCCGATGAGGGTCTGGGAGTATTCGAGGGGGCAAATTATGCCAATAACGGATGGTACCGGCCTTCGGAAAATTCCGTGATGAGACTCCAATTGGCTCCAAACGGAGACCGCTTCAACGCACCGTCCAGAGAGGCAATCTACCAGCGGACTATGTTCTGGGTGGGAGGAGAATCTGTCTGGTCCGCTTATAGCGACTGGGCATCCTACGTTGCCGCCACCTACAATTACGAAGAGTTCGTCGCTTTCGACAAGGCTCCTTCACCGTATGCCTCCGGCTCTGTTGTCAAGAAGACCCGCCAGACTCCGAAGAAGCTGGTCCTCCACGACGGCCGCGTCGTTGAGCGCCAGCTCCCTCCCCGCACACCGCCGGTAATTGTGAAGCAGTAACCATATTATACGGAACGCGTTCATTTTTGTGCGTACCCTCGGCATTTTTGCCGGGGGTATGTGTGTTTTCTATACTTTAGGATAGTGTTTTTGGGAAAATAAAGGCCGAATTTTGTAGTCGTTAAAACCCAAAGCAATGGAAAAGTACGAAACTCCCGAATGCGTTGTTGTTCCTATAGTAATGGAGGCAACCGTAATGACCCTTTCGAACGGGGCGACTAATGAAGATTATATCCCTGATGCAATTTAGACGGTTATGAAGAAAAGAGTTTTTTGTGTTTTGGTGTCCCTGGTTGTTCTGACCTGGGGATGTACTAATGAGCCCGAACAAGTTGTTGAGCAGGAGCCTAGCGCAGTTGAGGTTGTCGAAGAGCCTACTGTAACATTGGAATTCACCGCCGGTTTTGAGGGCACCAAGACGGCCCTCGATGATACTCACGTCCTCTGGGAAGCGGGAGATCAGATTGTTCTGTTCCCGATGAAGTATACGTATACTGATCCGGATTTTGCGGATGATGATACCTGGACGGCTTGGTATAATGATACAGGTAAAACGACTTTCAGAGCGAGCGCAACGACTTCCTTTGGATTCGGGATTTTGTCCGACGCCCTGACTGTTGGAGGGTCCAACGCTACCTTTACGTTTACAGTCAGCGCGGCTGATGCCGAGAAGATAGCGGCGGCTGATTATTTTGTTGCTTTCGTTCATATCCCGGAAACCACAGTGTCTAACTATGCCTTCAACGATGACCGCAAATTCAAGAATACGTCAACTATTTATGCGTCTTCATTTTACTATCCGTTTGAATACAGCCAGTCTGCTGCGTTCCATCATCTGGCTTATGCAAAGAATAGCGGAGGAACATCCCTGTCTTTCAAGAACCTACACCCTGTCCTGAAGTTCACCACCAACAATGCTAACGCAGTGAAGGCGGTTCTTAAAGACGGGGCAGATGAGGATACTACCATTGCCCGAACCGCCGCAAGCTGCGTCCGCTCCGGCTCGGCATACACGGCATCAAATCCGCAGTCAAGCGGTGCATCGTCATCGGAAGTCAGCTATATCCAAAAAGTGGTAGTCCCTGGCGAGCCCACCTATATTACCCTGCACTCGTACTACTCCTTCCCTAATGGCTTCACTATCAAGCTCCTTAATAGCAGCGACGAGGTAATCGCTACTTTTGTGTACGACAGCGCCTTCACTCCGACAGTCGGTCACATCACAACCATCACCAACTTCGACGACCGGCTGAACTAATAGGTTACCCTTTGATGTGTCACAAAAAAGGGAGACCACATCGGTCTCCCTTTCTTGTGCCCCTAACCGTGGTATTCTCGAACCTTGTGTTGGAGGGAATTGAGCGGTTGTGGGAGGTGCATGAATTTTTGCCGAATCCAAAGCGTTTTCCTCTTTCAACAGAAGATTCTGTTTCGTAGATTTGTAGAACTAACATATATGGTTATGTCAAACTTGGAACAAATACAACTATTTGGAGAGAAGCAGATAAGAACTGCTTGGAACGATGCCGAGGAAAAGTGGTATTTCTCTGTTATTGATATTATTGCCGCGCTTGTCGAAACAGATCGCCCCAGAAAGTATTGGTCTGACTTAAAGCGGAAACTTTTAGCGGAAGGGAGTGAAGTGTCCGAAAAAATCGGACACTTGAAAATGATTGCCCCTGATGGCAAAATGCGTGACACGGATGTTGCCGACCAAGAGCAGCTTTTCCGCCTTGTCCAATCAATACCATCACCCAAAGTTGAGCCCATAAAATTGTGGATTGCGCGAGTTGCAAGCGAGCGGATTGATGAAATAATAGATCCGGAGATATCCATCGACCGGGCCATTGATATGTACCGGCGAAAAGGATACTCGGAGGAGTGGATCAATCAACGGCTTCAGGGAAAGAAGGAACGGAAAAAACTTACTGATGAGTGGAAGCGTGTGGGCGTGAAAGAAAAGCAATATGCAATCCTAACTAATGCTATTTATGAAGTCTGGTCAGGCATGACAGCGAAGGAGTATAAACATCTCAAAGGTTTGAAAAAAGAGAACCTTCGAGACAATATGACTGATACGGAAAGCGCTCTTACTACCTTGGCCGAGGTGGCAACCAGAGAGATTTCGAAGAATGAAGACCCGGAGACAATTGCTCATAGCATCAACATCGCCCGCAGGGGAGGTGGTGTTGCCAAAGTTGCTCGAGAAGCCTTAGAAGACCAGCTTGGCAAAAGCATCATTTCCTCAGAGAACGCAAAGACTCTGAACCCCACAGAAACGCCAAAAGAGATAGAAGAGCAATAACCAATTATATCATTTCTATATGGTTGAGATAAAGAGCCGCAAATAGCCCAAACAAAGTCAACTTTTACGAGGTTTTTTATGGGACAGCATGATTGGTATAGGAACAAGGAATGGAGCGATGATATAGAGCTCGCATTCAGAGCAAGGTTGAGCAGGTCCAGGGATCTGTACAATAAGACTCAATATCTTAGGATACAGGCGAGCTATCTTCTTTCTTCAATTGACCCGATAACGCAATCTGTGGGGGTAACTATGATGAATGAGGTGATTTCTAGTTTTCCGGAAGTTGATGGGGTCATCGCAAATAAATTTGATGCTTTAGTTGAATTAGGCGATTATTACTATAACAAGAGTGCTTGGGAGGAATCCTTTTCGTTTTATCAAAAAGCCATAGAATATGATCAGACAAAAACCCACAACCAAGACCATGCTCATCGCGGTTATATCAAGTCCGCTGTCTTGTCAAAGCACAAAGAAGCCTATCCTATTGGAACGCTGTTCATAGAAAGCGTAAAAGAAGGCGATTTATTTCTTGTTTCTGAGTATTACGAGCACTCTCTTGCGGCTGCTATGTTATATAATGAGTTGGGCCAGCATGAAATGGCAAAGAGATATGCTGATTCTGCATTAGAAGCATTAAATCTCAAATCCCCTTTTCACGAAAAAGATAAGGCATACGCCTCAGACCGAGAGATTGCCTACCTGCAGAGATATTCCCGGCAATGACCTGTCGTGTTTTTCGCTATTTTCTCTACAGGGTTCGGTCTATTTTTTCGTGCCCGTAGTTGAGGTATTATCGAACTCTCTTTTGGCTGACTTGGAGAAAATTTGGGCGTTGAGGGAGTGGATTCCTAACCCAATTTTTCGCGAGCACGGCGGAGGGTTGTCCGTTTGTCTGGATTCGATATTATTCGAACGAGTTGGATAAGTATATGAATTTTGCAAAAGTGAATATTATTTTTTACAATTGCGATAACCAATCCATAATACAATGAAAAAGGTAGCATACATATTGACAGGGCTGTTCTGCTTATGCTTGAGCGGCTGCGCTGGGCTGCTGGATGGCTCGACCCCGTATCCGTTGGAAGGAGAATGGGGAATGATGTCCGGTGGAATTGAAAGATATGGGAAATTCGAAGAGATCGATGTGATAGCCGGAGGGTCTAAGACTATAACATTCCTTTCGGATGGCACTTTTACCGAAACCTGCAAATCGCTCGTGGCTAAGGGAACATATGAGGTGAAAGCCGGTTCGGTCATCAAGTACAAATACACATCCATACCCGAAGGTGGACCGGAGTACTTCGCCATCCACGAATCTGGAGAATGGATATACCAATTCTGGGCGTCCGATTCCATGACTTTGTATGATTACGCCTCTCCGGCCTTGGAAGTCTCAATGACTTTCGCGAGAGTATTCGATTAAACAAGAAAGGGAGACCAATACGGTCTCCCTTTCTTGTGCCCAAAGCCGGGATCGAACCGGCACGTCTTTAAGGGACACTGGATTTTGAGTCCAGCGCGTCTACCAATCCCGCCATTCGGGCTCACTTGCAGGGGCAAAGGTAGCGCAAAAACTCGTCGCTAACCTGCGGAATTTCCCGCAGGTTAGGGTGAAGATTACTGATTTTTATGAAATAGATTCCAGGAGAATCAACCCCTTTGGAGTTAGAAGGTATTTTTGACGGGGGTGATGTGGCTTGTCGGGGTAAAGGGCCTGGACAAAATGCTCCGCCATGGAGGGCCTTAATGAATAATCGAGGAAATTTTCCCGATCCTTAAGCCCTATTGATGCCATGATTTCTCTAACAGACAGCTGATTCTGCCCAATTGCCCTCACTATTCTAATAATGTTTGGATTGTTCGTCTCAATAAGACTTGTCGGGGTACTTGTCGGGGTGCTTGTCGGGGTGGTGAGATTCGGTTGTTCGCTCCATTCCGGAGTAGGGTGGATATGAAGATACCGATTGCGCAGGTCCCACCTCTCGCCCAGAATAAGATTGCGGAAGAACCGTTCTAGATAAACGGGAGAGTAATCGATACCCTTGACCAGATTCTTGTAATTAGCACGGACCAGAGCGTTGCGGAAATACCAGGAGTTTCTTGCAAACAAATCATTATCGATATTGAATCCCACAGAAC
The DNA here is from genome assembly GCA_016286145.1 of Bacteroidales bacterium. Lineage (GTDB taxonomy): Bacteria > Bacteroidota > Bacteroidia > Bacteroidales > UBA932 > Cryptobacteroides. Next base: position 29,769 of record JAEESD010000001.1, read on the forward strand.
GAAGATACTGGATAGTGAAGACAGCCGTAGTGCGCGTATTGCCTTCTCCGAATGCATGAATCTGCCAAATGCCGGAAACGAACCGGCTTATATGCACAATCATCTCGTCCCTGGAGAGGCCCTTATAACTGAATTGGCGTTCCTGCTCTATATCATACTCGAGGGCGCGGCGCAAGTCTTCCCAGTTGAGGTAGCTCACGGAATCTCCTTCCAGAACCCACTCCTTCTTTGAGATGTTATAGTCGCGAACCCGGCCGGCATCGGAAAAGACCCCGTCAAAAATCCTGCGATGCAGGGAGATGAAGCCATTCGCGCTGAAGTCGAGCGTATCCGACGAGAGAATATGAGCGATATTTCCGGAAACGTTGTCCGCCTCTTCCTTGTCATCGTCTCCGGCGTCGCGTGCGGCTTTTGTGGTGTAGTACTGTTTTACGAGTTTGCGGGCCTCATCCAGAGTTATTTCGCCTTCGATATTCCGAAGTGCGGTTTTCTGAAGATATTCAGATGTCTGCAATCCGTCGACTGCCTGAAGGCCGATAGCTGTTCTCCAGGATTGGGCAAGCTCCTTCTGTCCGGCCTCACCCTGACGGATGTACTGGTCGAAATCCAGATAAAGCTGTTTGTACTCTTTTTCCATATCCTGATACCTTCAATACACAAATATAATAAAAATACGCGACGGGCACGAGAAAAGGGAGACCATTTCGGCCTCCCTTTCTCGCGCCTCTAACCGTGGTATTCTTGAACCTTTTGTTGGAGGGAATTGAGCGGTTGTGGAGACAGATCGTCCTAGAAAGTATTGGTCTGACTTAAAGCGGATACTTTTAGCGGAAGGAAGTGAAGTGTCCGAAAAAATCGGACAACTGATAATGAAGTCTGCGGATGGGAAGATGTACGCCGCAGGGGGCTCGGGGGAAGGACGCTTCCCCCGTCTGATAAGGCCGCGCACTCGAGCTCGGCGAAGCGCGATCGAGGGCCGCATCAGCGGCCGTGCCGTGAGGGAGGAGCGATGCGACGACCGGAAGGCACCCGCCGAGAGCGAAGCGGAGGCGGCATGCCCCGGCGGGGCAGCTGCGAAGCAGCGGGGGTGGAAGAGGAGCTTCGCGCAGCGAAGCGACGGGCACAAGAAAAGCATCGCTTCGCGGCGATGCTTTTCTTGTGCCCAAAGCCGGGATCGAACCGGCACGTCTTTAAGGGACACTGGATTTTGAGTCCAGCGCGTCTACCAATTCCGCCATTCGGGCTCAGTTGCAGGGGCAAAGGTAGCGCAAAAACGCGATTATTCAAATATTATGGCTAATTTCGCATAGGCGGAGCGATGGCTCTCCCCGAGAGGCGTGTCCACCCCCGGACACGGGCAGGGGGTAGGCGTCCGTCGATAGCGAGTTCTGCGAAGCAGGACGAAGATAGCGATGGAAGGGGCCGGAAGGAGCGAAGCGACTGGAGTCCTCTCGGGGAGAGCCATCGTCCGCTGCAGATGAAATATGAAAAAGCAAGTATACATAGTTTACGATTTCGCGGTGGAGGAATTCGCGGCTTCGCTCGCGGCGAAGTGGCAGAAAGACGGATACTGCGAGGTGAAGGACAAGATGGGGATAGTTGCAACGGAAGGAGACAAGAGTCTCGCGACCGTGCAGGCGATATGCAGTTGGCTGCTGCAAAGCGGAGCGCCCAAGAGCGCGACGCTGGTGGCGGTCGGAGGCGGAGTCGTCACTGATGTCGTCGGGCTCGCCGGCGCCCTGTACAAGAGGGGGATGGCGGTAGAATATGTCCCGACAACCCTTCTGGCTCAGGTCGACGCGGCGATAGGCGGCAAGACCGGCGCCAACCTCGACGGGGTGAAGAACGCGATCGGAACTATAACCCTCCCGCAGAAGGTCCATATCTTCGCGGAGCCGCTCAAAACGCTTCCCGCGCGCGAGCTGAAATCCGGCTCGGCCGAGCTAATCAAGACCTTCCTGCTTTTCGATCCTGAACTCTACGACAAAGCCATAAGAATCTTCTCCCTTGTCCAGGGCGCAGGCTACACAAAAGAAGCGGTAGACGCCGCTCTGCCCCAGATTCTCGAGCTCTCGCAGGCTGCGGCAAGATACAAGGAGAAGGCAGTAAAGAAGGATCTATTCGATCGCGACAAGCGCCATCTGCTGAACCTTGGCCACACCTACGGCCACGCAATAGAGTGGTGGCAGAGCGCCGGAACATCCATCACTAAGGGCAACGAAATCACGGTGGCTAATTATTCCCACGGCGAGGCGGTTGCGATCGGAATCGTCATCGCCGCGCGCCTCTCGGAAATAGCGGGCATCGCGGAGCCTGGTCTCGCTGCCAAGCTCTCGGCTGACCTCGAATCCTGCGGCCTGCCCACCCAACTCCCGACCAAGGTCGAGGAACTGTTCCCCGCAATACAAAACGACAAGAAGGTAGACGGCGACAAGCTCGATTTTGTCTATCTCAAGGCCATCGGAAAGCCTGTACTTAAGAAGAGTCGCATTAAAGATCTGAAGATAGAAGGATGATCTGTACTACAATTCATCACAAAACATACGCTGAGATTCTCTCCATCCTGGACGATCCGTTCGTAGAGATGGCAGAGATACGCCTTGATAAAAACGAACTCAGCGAAGAAGAAATAAAAGATCTTTTCGGGAGCTGTGAAAAGCCCCTTATCGCAACCTATAGGGTGGATAAACAACCGACCCTCAGAGAGTTCAATATAGAGTGGGAGAAAGCCCTGAGGCTGATGGGCCAGGCCGTTGAGGCGGGAGCGCGCTATGTAGACGTAGACCTTACCGCCCCCGTCAATATCAGTAAGTATTTCCAGAAGCTCTGCCGCAAGACGGGAACGGAGCTCATCCGTTCCTACCACGACTTCGAAAAGACCCCCGAACTCGAATACCTCCAGCAGGTTGCAGCCCGCTGTTTCCGTTATGGGGCGGACGTGGCTAAAATAGTCACGACGGCGACCGTAAATAATGATAGTGACAGAATTTTGTCACTTTATACAGCGGCGGCCCCCGAAGGGCAGGATTTCCCGCGCACCAGGCTTATCGCTTTCGCGATGGGCGAGGCCGGCTCCGAAACACGCGTCGGCTGCCTGAAAAAAGGCGCCCCCTTCACGTATGCGGCTTACGATGAACCTGCGGCAGAGGGCCAGATCCCGCTGGAGCAGATGCACGAAAAGGTCTACGGCGAGTTCCTTGGCCTTTATCGCGGCGATTTCTCGGTCCCGAGCTCGAAGAGCTTCGCCCAGAGGGCAATAATCGCCGCGGCCCTCGCCGAGGGAACGTCCTACCTCCGGAATTATACAGCCTGCGACGACTCTGAATCAGCAGTGAAGGTAGCGCGCACGCTCGGCGCGAAAGTCACCCGCAAAGGCAGCACGCTGACCATCGTGGGCATAGGCCCGCTCCGCGAGAAACTTTCGATCGAGAAGATCAATGCCGGCGAATCGGGCATCCTTGCGCGCCTGATGATTCCTATTCTGGCCCAGATCAACGGCTGCCCGGCCATAATCGAGGGCCGTGGGACCTTGCTTGGCCGGCCGCTGGCGAGCGCATCGGATATAATGGCGGCGTTCGGGGTGATCCTGCGCAATGAGACCGCCCGCCCCGGACGTGAGATATTCGTCCCTCTCGCGGTCAAGGGCGAGATGATCGCGGGCACGGCCGACCTCCCCGGGAAGCCGGGCTCACAGCTCGTTTCGGGCGTCTTGATGGCCCTGCCGCTGAACCCCAAGGACTCGAAAGTCTACGTAGGCGAGCCGAAATCTATCCCATACATGTTCATTACTCTTGATGTGTTGCGAAAGTTCGGGATCAAGGCCGGGGCTCAGCTCGAGGGCAACGCCGAGATGCTCGAGCAGCAGGATTGGACCTACTGCACGGGTATCAATTTCACCATCGAAGGCGGGCAGAGCTATAAGGCGGCGGATATTACCCTGGAAGGGGACTGGAGCGCGGCGGCGAACTTCCTGGTAGGAGGCGCGCTTTTCGGCAGCGTAGAGCTCGAAGGGCTGGATACTTCGTCACTTCAAGCGGATATTTCTATCCTCGACGTGCTCGTTGAGGCTGGGGCGGCAGTTGCTTATGACGAAGAGGTGGTAAGCGTCAAGAAGGGACCGCTCGTGGCGTTCGATTTCGACCTTTGCCAGGCCCCGGACATCTTCCCGATAGTGAGTCTGCTGGCGGCATTCTGCGCCGGCACTTCTACCATCGCGGGAGTAGGACGCCTTCGCGGCAAGGAGACAGACCGCGCTGCAGCTATAGTTGAAATGCTCACTCAGATGGGCGTTCGCGCCTGGATCGAAGGCGATATCCTCTCGGTCGAGGGCGAGACGCTCTCTTCTCGCCTCCTTAACGGAAGGCTGCTTAAGGGCGGACGATATTCATCGCACCACGACCACCGTATGGCGATGGTCCTTCGCATCGCCTCGATCGCGGCTGACAGTCCGATTGAGATAGATGACAGGGAATGTGTGACGAAATCCTTCCCCGAATTCTTCGAAAACTTTTAATTTATATCGGCTTCGAAGCAGATTCTCTGGCCTGTGACGAGATGATCACACTCGACCGTAGGGATGCTCTTCGGGCCGATTCCGTTTGCGCTGACTTCAACCCAGATTTCGTTGCCCGGCATCAGCTGGGCGAGGTTGTACTCTGACCTGGTTCCGTCTACGGCAATCCACGCGTCACGATAGATAGGGGCTACGCCGACATTCGCAACCAGAAGAGCGGCTTTTCCGTCTTTTACGCGGAAGTCTCTGATGCGGAATTTATATCCCATAGAGAGCGAGGCTTCGCGTATGCGGCTCCAGCTTTGATATCCCGGCTGATCGGCTCCGATGATGAAGGTCATGTGGAACTTCGCGACCTCGTCTTCGAACTTGCGGTGATACATTCCGCCCTCGTCCAGGCAGTGTTCCTGATCATAGTCTGAGTAATAGCTGAACTCGCCGCCGAGGGGAGCTCTCTTATAACGCGTTTCGCCAAAGAAGAACCAGCTGCGGTAGTTGTAGCCGTCGTGGTCCTGACACATAAAGGAGTCGTCGAAGTTGCCGAAGCGCAGATCCAGAAGGTCGGGATACTTCTGGAACGGGCCGTAGGTGTTGTCGGCTGCATCGATTGAGATACTCCAGGTTGTTTCCTTGAACCATTCCGACATTCCGCGCATAAACTCGGCCTGGAAATCCTTGTCCGGGAAGGTCTGACCCATCTTGAAAGGTCCGTCGTAGATATGGTATTCGGCCCAAAGACCGAAACCTGTCTCGAGGAAGGCAAGGCGGGGATCTTTGTCGTAGCGCTCGGCCAGCTTCTTATAGAACTCGAGGTGGAAACGCTTCAGTTCGTCGCAGCGCCAGTCGGGGAAGTAGGTTGTTCTGCCTTCGGGCTTTCCTACAGTCTCCTCATAACCGGGCCAGGCCTTGATATAGTCGGGAACCGTACACTTCTTTCCTACATAGGTGTAGTGGAAGCGGATTACGGCCTGATGTCCGCGGGAAGCGATGCCTTCCAGGAGGTTGTCAAGAACGGTCCAGTCGTATTTATCCTTTTCCTTACAGACATCGTTGTACTGCATATAAGAGTACTCGAGGGAAATGTCCTCTGATCTGTACGGAGCCCACATTACGATACCGGTCATAGGCTGGACTTTGGTGATGCTGCTCTTAAGGGCTACACGGGTATAGTCTGCGTACTCTTCCGGTACTTTTACTTCTTCGGTGATGGCTTCCTGACCTTCTTCGGGATCGGTCCCATCCTTGGGGATTCCTCCCTTGTATGAGGGATCATTTCCGCAGGCTAACAGGGTCAGCGCTGCTGCGATAAGTGTGGCGATGCGTTTCATATGGGCAAAGTTATAAAATTAGTGGTAACTTTACAGTTGATATGAGAATTCACCACATTTTTATAGCACTCGCGCTTCTGGCTGCGTGTAAGCCGGAGCCAGCGCCAACCCCGGAGCCGGATCCCAAGCCCGATCCGGTAGTTCCCGTAGAAGAAACTCCCTACCTTTCCGCCAAGGCGGATGTGAAATCGGTGATGGAGCCGGGTTCTCTGGTTACGGTTGCAGTCAAGTCCAACTATGGATGGGCGTATTCCCTCAGCAGCGAACTGCTTGAAGAGAAAGAGTCTACAGACAGTACTCTTGTCCTGAAGTCTTGTCTTAACCGGGGGGCGGACGAGACGGTATCGGTGACTATCATATCGGATAAGGACCGCAGTCTTACAAGCAGTATAGACGTAAAGGTCAAGACCGGACTGCTGCTGGATTTTGAGTTCCAGTCAGACGGAACAGCGCGCGACGTTTCCCCGAATTCTTACTGGATAGATACTAAGGCCGGGGTCAATATGATGACCTATTACAACGAGGACGCAGGCCGTATTGCGGCTCGTTTCTTCAGCAGCCTCGGCGGGACCCTTACAGACGGTTTCTATAAGTTTGAATACAACAGCAACAAGTCTTTCCAGGACGCGCTCGCGAACGGTCATTCGCTGGAAGTGTTGTTTATGCTCGGTGACGAGCCAGGAGATGTAGGCGAGATTAAGATGTTTTCGTCTATGGAGCAGGGCGGGACGGGCTTTCTCGTTACCGACCCCTCCCGCGGGCGCGAGATTACCTTCCTTCCGAACACGACCGACGCTGTAGGTAAAAGCTGGCGCTGGTGTAGGAGCGGGGTGGTTCCGGAGGTGGGCCAGTATTATCACGTTGTGGGAGTATGGGACAAGGCGGCCGGCGAGGCCAGGATATACGTCGATGGAAATCTGGAAGCGAAGGTGGCTGCGGCCGGAACTTATAATCCGCCGTATAATGCGACCTCCCGTTGGTTCTGTGTAGGCGGTGATCCGTCCGGAGCCCAGTGTCAGAGCGCATGGAACGGGGATGTGGTTCTTGCGCGTATCTATGATGCCGTTCTGGATGATGAGTCGGCCGCCCGTTTGTGGGAAGAGGCGCCTCATAATATCCAGAGCTCTCCTTTCAGGGTAACCAATGTCCTATATCTTACCGAATGCGAGGTTAAACCTGGCGGAGACTATATTGTAGCGGGGGATGGTTTTGTCACAGGTGATAAAATAAAATTTGAAGGTGACGAAATTGTGACTTGCGAAACGCTTGTCGAAGACGGCCGTGCCGTAGCTACAATTCCGCAGAATATGAAGAGCGGGTCCTATAAGTTATATGCCGTCCGCGGGGCAGAATCCGCGCCCCTTGGCAGCGCCCGCCTTACCGTTACGGACTCTCCACGCCCGCTCCACGCCCCGAAGGCGGTAGCCCACCGCGGATTCCACGGCAGCGGACGACCTGAAAACTCCATCGCCGCCCTTAAGGCAGCTCAGGATGCGGGTTTCTATGGGTCGGAAATGGATCTTTGGATTACGACTGACGGGGTGGTTTATGTCAACCACGACGGTGTAATCAGCGGAAAGACTATCCAAAACTGCTCTTCCGCCGACCTGACCTCGATAACCCTTAGTAATGGAGAGCCGCTACCGACCTTCAGACAATATTTGGAGCAGGCTATGAAGAATCTCGACACCCGCCTTGTGATAGAAATCAAGCAGCATTCAACTGCAGAGCGCAGCCGAGCTTGTACGACTGAAATGCTCCGCCTGGTAGACGAGTTCGGGATAGGAAATAAGGTAGATTATATCAGTTTCAGCAGGGACGTCTGCGCCCAGATAGCCGCGGCGAAACCCGGAACAACTGTCGGCTATCTTACGACTACCACCGATCTTGCCGGGTTGATGGCCCAGGGCATTAATTGCGCCGATTTCGCTTACTCGGATCTGTTTAGAAATACAGCGCTTTTCGATCAGGCCCACTCGCTCGGAATGACGGTAAATATCTGGACGGTAGATTCCGCCAGCGATATGATGCGCGCGATCGGCCTTGGGGCTGATTTCATCACAACCAACCGTCCCGATCTCCTTACAGATATCGTCGCGCGATTCTTCTAAAAATTGCGGTTTCTCTGCAAATAAAGAGCAGGGAAACCGCAAAAAGGGGGTAAAATGAGGTTCCTCTGCAAAAAAAAGAGCAGGGAAACCGTAGTTTTTTAATGCGGGATTTCGGTAATTACGATCGCGGAAGTGACGACACGTTCCGAGCCGTCTGAAGGGTTGTTGAGGATGGCTCCGTCTTTTCCGACTATGCAGGAGGAGCCGCCGCCGTCGAAGTTCATAGCGTCCGTGCAGCCTAGCGAAATCATCTTAGCAGAGAGTTCGGCCAGGGTATAGCCCTTGCTGCCGCCAGAGCCACGGCCGTCGCATACGAGCAGGATCAGCTTGCCATCTTCCGTGATTCCGGCCGCAGTACGGGGCGCACGGGCGAAGGCCTGGGTTCCGCCCGCGTTCAGGCACTCACCCCAATATGCATCGGTAGAGATGTCGACCCCGTCCTTGACGAGCCTGGGGCCGCCGCCCATCGCCTCGACCGGTTCCCAACTCCACGTCCCCTCGCAGTAGTCTGCTCCCGGGGGCTCGGGCATAAAGGTTTCGGTCTTTTCGTTATTGTCCAGCCAGGAAGGGAAGACCGTATGTGTCTTGAAGGCGATATCGGTGCAATATGTCCACTGAATCTCGAAACTGCCGTCCTTCATCTGGCCAAGGGCCGAGCGGACGGGGTAGATTGTGCAGGTAGGATTTTCGTCACCGGGCCAGTTGAAGGCGCGGAAGGCTTTGATCGTGAACTCTCCCTTATGGGCAACAAGGCTCACGGACGTACTTCCGGCAAAATATCCGCCGTTGGTGGCGAGGCAGGGAACTCCGTCTGCGGCCTCCGTATCTGAGAAGAACTTTGAGGGGCCCTTCTTCTTGCTGGTTTTACGGCAGGTGAAACGAAGGTTGGGGTTCTCGGCGAAATCTATAGTAGCTACATAGCCGCTGCATTTATTGCCGTCTGTAAAATTCTCGGTGAAGGGCACTACACTTACTCCTACCGGGTAGCCTTCCACCCAGCTCCAGTCGCGCTCGGGCTCGGGAGGAGTCGGAGGGGTTGGAGGAGTAGGGGGATTAGTTTGAGTAGTATCAACCTGCTCTTCGGGTTCCTGGGGCACCTGGGGGTCAGGGGTCTTACACGAGAACGCTCCTATCAGCGCCACTGCTGCGAGAAGCAGCGAAGAATTGCGTGTCATCCTCTTAAAGTTGCGATTAGTTACCACAAAGATAACAATTTTGGATTTCAACCTTTTTAAATCCGGGGCTGGAGTCTAAAAATCAAAGATTTTTTGTAGTTTTACGCTGCAAAAAACTAACCTGACATATAATGATTAACACTAAACGCCACAAAATGAGATTCCTGTTGGCAGTGTTGACTCTCTTCCTTACCGCGGCTCAGGCCTTTGCCCAGACGCAGATAACCGGTAAGGTAACGAGTGCTGCCGGCCCGGAGCCGGGAGTCATAGTTTTCGTTAAAGGAAATGCCGGAAGCGGAACTATGACAGATGCCGACGGAAGCTATTTCATTACGGTCAAAGGCCCCGATGAGATCCTGGTCTACAGCCTTATGGGCTACAAAGAGCAGGAAATCAAGGTCGGCAACCGGACTAAAATCGACGTGGTCCTCGAAGAAGACGAGAATGTCCTGCAGGAGGTTCTCGTTGTCGGTTATGGAACCCAGAAAAAGGAATTCGTAGTTGGTTCCGTATCGCAGGTAGGCAGTAAGGACCTTCTGAAAGCCCCGAATACCAATGTCAGTACGATGCTCGCCGGCCGCCTTGCCGGTATGACCGCAGTGCAGACTACCGGTATCCCGGGCGGCGATGCCGCATCTCTGCTCGTTCGCGGTACCTCGACCTTCAATGACTCATCGCCTCTTATCCTGGTAGACGGAGTAGAGCGCTCGATCCAATACATTAACCCTAACGATATCGAGACGGTCTCCATCCTCAAGGATGCAGCGACCGCCGCTATCTACGGCGTCCGCGGCGCAAACGGCGTCATCGTGGTTACTACCAAGAGCGGAAACAGGGGAAAGGCGCAGATAGTCTACGACGGTTCGGCCTCGTTCGACACCAACACCGTCACCCCGGAACTTCTTACTGCAGACGAGTATATTTACTGGCACAACAAGGCCCGCGAGATGGATAACCAGGCCCCGTTCTGGACCCCTGAGCGTATCCAGAGCCTCAAGGACCGCGGCCTTTATGCAGACACAGACAACTGGGCCCTCATCTACAACAACTTCGGTCTTACCCGCCAGCACAACCTCTCCGCCAGCGGCGGAACAGACAAGTTCAAGTACTTCACCTCGGTGGGCTACATGAACCAGCAGGGTATCCTGAAGAACACTTCGCTGGAGCGATACAACGTCCGCGCAAACCTGGACGCCCAGCTCAGCAAGGGCCTTCACTACAACGTCAACCTCTCCGCGGCTAATTCAGCCAGAATCTGGCCCGGCCTCAGCATGCGCGACAACAAAGGAAAGGGAACCTGGCAGGGCGAGTTCTCGCCGCTGCGTCAGGCATGCTACGCAATTCCTATTCTCGCCACTGAGTACAACGGACTTCCGCTCGGATACACAAACGGAACTTACACTTACACTCCTCTTGCCGCCCTCAACACCGGTTATCAGACCGAAGACAGGTGGATGGCCGAAGTCCGCTCCAACCTCGAATACGACTTCTCAGCCCTCGGCCTTGAGATACTTAAGGGCCTTAAAGCCGGAGTCAACCTGGCTTACAACTTCGATTATACGCTGAACCGCAATTATCTGGAGAGTTTCCAACTTATGCAGTACAGCGCTACTACCGATGAAGTTGTCGAGAAGACCTCTCTCGGAATTGGCGAGAACAATTTCAACAAGTCCCATTCGATGGGCTACAACCTTACGATCCGTCCGCAGGTTACCTACGACCGCGATCTTGGAAAACACCACATCACAGGGCTGTTCTTCATCGAGCGCTACAATTACCACGGCGATACGATGACCGGTTACAAGACCGGCTTTGCCGAAGGATCTCCCGTGGACCTCAACCTCGGCCAGACCTTCACCAGCACCCCGGTTTCGGGCGGCTACAGCAATTCGGGCCGCGTCGGCGCCGCGGGTCGCCTCAGCTATGCCTACGATAAGCGCTATCTCGCCGAGGCGACGCTCCGCGCCGACGCCTCCTACAAGTTCGCCCCTGAGAACAGATGGGGTTACTTCCCGTCTCTGGCTCTCGGTTGGGTGATCTCCGAGGAAGAGTGGATGCAGGACCTTTCCTGGCTGAACTTCCTGAAGCTCCGCGCATCTGCCGGTATTCTTGGCCGCGACGATACTGAGGCCTACCTCTATATGCAGACCTACAGATCGACTTCGCCGAATACTACTCTCTATATCAACGGCTCGCCGACTTCGATCTACTACACTTCCAACTATGTCTACGACAACCTTACCTGGTCCCGCACCAATACCTACAACGTAGGCTATGAGATGAGGGCCTTCGGAAACAGGCTGTCCGTAGAACTGGACGTCTTCTACAAACTTACATCCCGAATTCTCGAGTACGACGACACAGGCTTCTACGCCCCTTCGCTCGGCGGTAATAACCCCGTATGGATGAATACCGGTAAGGTAGACAACCGCGGTTTCGATATGACCGTCAGCTGGGGAGACGCTTTCGCGAGCGGATGGAGCTACACCGTAACCGGCATCCTTGGCTGGTCCCGCAACAAGCTCATCTCCAGGCGCCTGTCAGACTCCTACCCGTCTTACCGCGCTCAGCTCGGTCAGCCGATGGGTTCGTACTACGGTTTCCACGCCCTCGGCCTCTTCCAGACTCAGGAAGAAGTCGACCAGGCTCCAACCGCCCCTACCGGCTATACCGAAGTTGGAGCTATCAAGTATCAGGACGTCAACGGCGACGGAAAGATCAGCTCGACCGAAGACTTCGTAAAGATCGGTCGCTCCAGTACCCCTGAGATGACCTTCTCGCTCAACTTCGACGTCGCCTACAAGGGCCTGTCGCTGAGCATGCTCCTCCAGGGCGCAACGCTTTGCGACTACGTCCTTTGCGGAACATGGGCCAACGACAATATGGATAACACAATGTACACCCGCGCCTTCTACGGCGGCGGAAATACCCTGCGCTATTTGGTGGCCGACGCCTGGACTCCGGAAAATACCGGAGCACATTATCCCCGCCTGTCCGCCAGTACGAATGCCAACAACGCCTGGCTCTCCGACTGGTGGGTTCGCGACGGCTCTTACCTCCGAGTGAAGAACGCCCAGCTCGCCTACGACTTCCCGTCGAAGTGGTTCGAGAAGATGCCTATCTCGAGCTGCAGGGTGTTCCTTGCCGGAACCAACCTTCTTACTTTCTCGTCGTTCAAATACATCGACCCCGAGAATCCCGGTATCAACAACGGCTACTATCCTCAGCAGAGGACAGTCAGCCTCGGAGCCAAGGTAACATTCTAAAAAGGAGGACAAAGCAATGAAATACAGCATAATCTCTAAAGCAATCATAGTGGCGGCCGCAGCGCTTGCCCTTACCTCCTGCAAGGAGTGGCTGGACGGAGCCCTCGATATCGAGCCGTCGGATCGCTACTCGCCCGGTGCGGTGTGGTCCAGCGAGGCCAATGCCGACCGTTATCTTCTCGGCATCTACAACTTCGTCAAAGAGAATCAGGGTACGGTCGGAGGCGACAGCAACTGTGCTACCTTCTGGGACGCATATTCAGACCTTATCAAATCCAACTCCTGGAACCAGTATAACCACCCGTACAATTCCGGCTTCTGCCAGGGTCCCTGGAACGGCCAGAACGCGGGAGTGTTCGAGTGTTGGAGCGACTGCTACACCCGTATCCGCCGCTGCAACGAGTTCCTTCGCGACGTTCCTACCTACGGCGCATCTCTCAGCCCGGACTATGTACAGACCCGTTCGGCCGAAATGAAGTGTCTGCGCGCCTACATCTACTTCAAACTGATGAAGATCTACGGCAAGTGTGTCATCCGTGACGCTGTAGACGGCCCCGAACAGAACGATAAAGCGCTCGCAACCCCGGACGAGGTCTGGGACTTCATCGAAGCAGACCTTCGCGAAGCGGGCAGCAACATCCGCAAGAACCAGCCTCGCGGACGCATCACTCGCGCATATGCGTGGGGCCTGCTTTCGACCGCGGCTCTCTACGCCCAGCGTTGGGATCTCGTCATCGAGGCCGCTGACTCCTGCGAAGCCTACGGCGGAACTCTCGACACGAGCTACGAAAACATTTTCGCAGACATCGACAGCCCCGAACACCTTCTGACCTTCGAGTTCGTCCAGAACAAGCTGACTCACCGCGCCGACGTCTTCTTCCGCCCTCTGGGCGACGGCGCATCGGACGGCAAACACCCCGGCGCGAACGTCTATGCCGTTTTCGGCCCCACCTCCGAGCTCGTAGATAGCTACGAGATGGCAGATGGAACTCCGTTTGACTGGACCACCCACGGCGCGGATCCATACACCGGCCGCGAGCCCCGCTTCTACGCCAGCATCCTCTTCAACGGCGCAGACTGGGAAGGTCGCAAGATCGAGACCTTCGTCAGCGCGGATACTACCGTGTTCAAGGACGGTAAGGACAAGATCGTGGAGTTCAACACCTCCGGTGCGGCGGGTTCGACCGTGACGGGCTACTATCTCAAGAAGTTCATCACCGAGAACCAGACAGGATGGGAGAAATACGGTAGCGACCATTTCGCAATCGCTATGCGCTTCGCGGAGGTCGTGCTCAACAAGGCTGAGGCCTATGCTCAGAAGAACGACTTTGTCAACGCCAATATCCAGCTCAACCGCATCCGCGGCAGGGTGGGACTGCCCGACAAGGGTGGAGCAGACCTCGAGTCCGTGATGGCGGACATCAAACACGAAAGGATGGTCGAGCTCGCGGGCGAGGGCCAGCGCTTCTGGGATCTCCGCCGCTGGAAAGACGCGGTCGAAGTTATCAACCAGAAGAACTTCCACGGCTGTTGGATTACAAAGAACACCGACGGAACCCTTACCTACAAGCAGGTCAACTGCGACGGCGCCGGGAAGATCCACACCTTCCTTGAGAGTTACTACGCATTCTCGCTCCCTCTGACAGAAATCAACAACAACGGAGCGATAGACCTTACAGACAATAACCCCGGATGGTAAAAGACACAGAACAATGAAAAGGATATTTATAGCAATTATAGCAGTGGCGGCCCTAATGCTGGGCGCCTCCTCGTGTGCCAAGCCAGATGAGGATTTCGTCCACGACAACGCCAACATCAGCGCCATCTATATCTGCACTACGCAGAAAGATGCCACCGGCAAGGAAAAGTCCGACAAATTCTCCGGAGTTATCGACCAGGATGCCGGAACAATTCAGTTCACTATCCCCAAGGCCAATCGTAAGGATATAGACCTGACGGCGGTAAAACTCAGGGCCAATGTCGGTCTTGACGCCTATGTAAAAGTTACAAAAGAACTCGGAAAGGACGTAGACCGTACCCTTTACGGTATCCACGACATTACCGAGGGAATAGACCTTACCGTTACCGCAAAGATGACGGGAAGAACGAAAGATTATCACCTGACAGCTAAAATTGAAAAATAACCAACAACCAATTCTATTATGAAAACGACAAAATTATTTCTTGCAGCATTAGCCTTTATCGGCATGCTTGCTTCATGTGGTCCGGAGGAGAAACCGGACAATGGTGGAGAGACTCCGGAGCCCGAAGTAAAGAGCACCGAGTGTCGTCTTACCGCCTTCACCGTCACGGCCGGTGATTTCGAAATCGAAGGTTTTATCGATCAGACCGATAAGACTATCGAGCTCTCCTATATGCCAAACCAGTTCGCCGCTCTTACCGCGGCAACCGCAGAGGTAAAAATTTCTGACAAGGCTACCATCAGCCCTGACCCTACAGTCGCCCGCGACTATACCGGAGAGGGTGGAGTAGAGTTTACCGTTACCGCGGAGGACGGAGAGACAACCAATGTCTATACCGTTTATGCTGCAGCGGCAGAGGTTTCCGTAAAGGTTGAGAAAAAGTGGTCCAAGACCTATGGTCAGATGGGCCTTGCTGCTTCTACCTCCAATATGTGTGGCCTCGGTTTCGTAGACCGTGAGCATTTCGCCACCTCCGACTTCAATGTCTATGACCTCGAAGGCAATAAGGTTGGCACCCTCAACATTGACGGCATCCCTGGTTTCGATGTTTATTCGGGACAGCTCGGCGCTATGAGTAATGATGAGAATGGTGTCCTGGTAGCTTTTGTCGAGTACAATGGAACATACGCCTCCGGCGATCCGGGAGTTATCACCGAGACCTGGGCCTGGCTCGACGGATGGGACAAGGCTCCTACCAAGATATATTCCTTCGAGTATGGCTGCAACTATATGTCCGTTTCCGGAGATGTAAAGGGTGACTTCATCCTTGCTTTCCGTACCGGTGCTGCAGTTCCTCAGATGCACCACGTCCTCGTATTCAAGGGCGGTAAGTATTGGGGCGAAGACGGCAAGTCCGCTGCTTCCTGGAACGGACCGTTCATCCAGCATCCCGGTAACGACGGCTGCTGGGGCCAGCTCCTTTCGTTCTTCTCCGCAGATCCTGAGGATGGATTCGTTTGCTGGGACTCCTTAGCAGCTGCCGAGTACGGCGAAACCGGCAATGCTTCTTCCGCATTCTATGTCTATGAGAGCCTCTCAAGCGTCCTGAACGGCTCTGCCGAGGAACTTCCTCTCTACGGCCAGGTCAACTGGACCATTTGGGACAGCGAAGGCCGCCTCTACAACTATGGCAACTTCTCTACCGGCCATGTCCGCGCA
Organism: Bacteroidales bacterium; assembly: GCA_016286145.1. Classification (GTDB taxonomy): domain Bacteria; phylum Bacteroidota; class Bacteroidia; order Bacteroidales; family UBA932; genus Cryptobacteroides. Next base: position 45,524 of record JAEESD010000001.1, read on the forward strand.
TTCAAGTACAACGGCGAAAAGTGTATCATCGCCTGCTCGGGTTCCTGGCCTTGCAACTGGATTACTATCCAGAAGGCTGAGAACATCGTTGAGGATGATCCTGAGACCGACGAAGTAGACGAGTACGAGGCCAACTACCTGCTCCCTACAGACCGTATCGACGATGCTGCACAGTGCTATCCTTGCTGCGCATACGTTTACGATCCTGCAACCGGAACCGGCCACGTCGTCTATGCGGCTCAGTCTTCTGCAGTTCTTGCATACGACATCGTTACCACGGTACTCTAGGCCTGAATGAAAAAATTAATTTTCGGCCTGTTTTCCGCACTTATGCTTCTGGCTTCCTGCGCCCCTCAGGGCGGCGCAGAGAAGCCTAAGTATATGTGGATGGCGATAGATAACCACGCCCGGCTTTCTACCCGCGATTCTGTAGTCTACTACCTTGACAAATGTAAGGACACCGGTTTCAACTGGGCCGTCCTGGATGTCAGGGGGTGTGACGGAATTATGTATCTTGACAATGTTCAGATGTTTATCGAGGAAGCCCATAAACGTGGGATGAAAGTCTCAATCGCCGCAACTATCTTCCCGGCCGGTTCGCCCTACTGGCACCGTGGACTAGTCTATGACGATCCCGCAATCAGCAGGCTTACCTGTACGATGTATACTCCGGAGGGATTCAAGAAGATCGAGGATATGAAAACAGAGGTGGCGGCTTTCCTGAACCCGCTACTCCCACAGTCCCAGGAGATAGCGATGCAGAACATCAAGACTATCTTCGAGAGCTGCGATCTTGACGGTTTTGCCCTCGATTACTGCCGCTTCCCGAGCGCCCAGGCCGATTTCTCTCCCGAGACCCGCGCGGCTTTCGAGAAGTATGTGGGGATGCCCCTCGAGCGCTGGCCCGAGGATGTGTTCTCATATGCTGCAGACGGCAGCCGTATCCCCGGAAAGTATTACAAGCAGTGGTGGAAGTTCCGCTCACAGATCATCTCCGATTTCGTAGGAAAGGTCAAGGCCTGGAAAGATGAGAACTATCCTGAGGTTGAGCTTGAGTATTGGGCCGGCAGCTGGCTCCACGCCCTTTATGGGAATGGCCAGAACTGGGCTTCGAAGAAGGCCGATTATTGGAAGGAGTTCGACTGGGCCGCACCCGACTATGGCGAGACTGGAATGGCGGAGAACCTGGATGTCTTTATGACCGGGGCCTACCTCCTGAAGGTGTGGGATATCAATGACCCCGAGTCGATGGAGTATGCGATGATGCGCTCCAACCGCGATGTAGCCGGTGCCTGCAAGATGGTTGGCTCGTTCCAGATTTGCAACCCTATCGATCTGGCAGACGCCGCATACGTCTGCCTGACCCAATCCGAGGGAATGATGGCCTTCGATATGTGCCACACCTTCGGTAAACCCGAAGCCTGGGATGCCCTGAAAAGGGGTATCGCCCGCGCAGAGGGAAGAAAAGTTAAATGATGAGAAATAAGATAGTTTATGTCCTTCTTGCCGCCGCGCTGGTGTTCAGTTGCGGCGAGCCGAGCGTGAAGCCGACACCGATAGATGTCGACCCCAACGATACGATATCGAAACCCGATACGACGATTGTCGATCCGGTCGATTCGAACTATATTGCCCCAGGTGATACGGTTCGCGAGAAGCCGCTTGTGATGTGGATAGACGCATCGGCTAATTTTCAGCGCTTCGCGCAGAAAAAGGACATCAAGGCCATCCTCAAGAAGGCAAAGAGCTATGGCATCAACGGAATTGTTGTGGGCGTAAAGCCTGGAAATGGACGTGCTCTATACGAGAGCGAGTTCCTGCAGCCCTGCGTGACCCTGGGAGGGACTACCGTTGAGAGGGACTACGACTATCTCGAATTCATTCTTCAGACGGCTAAAGAGCTTGGGATGAGGGTCGAGGCATCGGCTTCCGTAATGGTGATGGGCGAGAACTCCCGTCGCTATGGGACTTTGTTCGACGACGATTATTTCAAGGAGCTCGAATGTGTTGAGTATCTGCCCGACGGCCTCCACAAAATCAGTGAGACCGGCGAGTTCGGCGCAATAAACCCGGCTCACCCTAAGACGGTCGCCTATGTCAAGAGGATGCTGACCGAGATGTTCTCCAATCCGAAGTATGCGGCCCTGGACGGCTTTGTCCTGGACTACTGCCGCTATATGGATTACAACAGCGACTTCTCGGATTATTCCAGGTCTGCCTTTGAGGATTATATAGGGAAGCCGGTCGACAATTGGCCGAACGATATTTACTACTTCAAGACTCCCGAGACAAAGAAAGGCGACTTTACTCCCGGACCGCTATTCAATCAGTGGATAGAGTGGAGGGCGAAGGTAATCCACGATGTAGTCGCCGAGTGCCGCTCGGCCATCAAGGCTGTCCGCCCGGATGCCGACCTGTCTGTCTGGGCCGCTGCCTGGTACCCGCTGCCCCACACCGGCCAGAACTGGGGAAGTTCGAAGTACACCCTGGTAGACAGCTACTGGTGGGCTACCAAGACTTACCACACTACCGGTTACGCTGATCAGCTGGATTATTTCCAGCTCGGCGCCTACTACAGCAAGGTTTCCGGCTATTCTGGAAGTGATACTATCGAGTACTCGATCAATGTGTCCAAGCAAATCCTGAAGGGAGATTGCCCTATGTGGGGAACCTTCTCGGTTGCCTCCCAAAAGTTCGACGTAGAGTCGGCTGTAAAGCTTTGCCTTACAAAGACAGACGGATGTATGGTCTTCGACCTTTGCCACATCTCCAACTTCCAGCATTGGAAAAAGATCAAAGCCGGCGCAGACGCGGCCTGGGAAGAATTGGGAGTCAATTCTCCGCTTAAATCCAAACAATTCCCCGAATAATGTTATCTTTGTCATGCCCGGCCTCGACCGGGCATCTTAGACCCCCGATCAGGTCGGGGGTGACAAACTGAAATGGATGAAGCGCTGAAGGAAATAACCTCCAAGCAGTATAAGGAGGGCTTTGTGACGGATGTCGAGCAGGAGTATGTGCCGAAAGGCCTCTCCGAGCAGATCATCCGTCAGATTTCTGCTATAAAGCAGGAGCCCGAGTGGCTGCTGGAGTTCCGTCTGGATGCTTTCAGAAAGTGGCAGAAGATGACGCCCCCTACCTGGGGACATCTGGATCTGCCCGAAATAGATTTCCAGGATATTATTTACTACGCCGCCCCTAAGAAGGACTCCGAGCGCCCGAAAGAGATCGATCCCGCGTTGCAGGAGACCTTCGATAAGCTCGGTATTCCGCTTAGCGAGAGGGAAGTGTTGGCGGGGGTGAAGTCGAAGGTCGCCGTGGACGCGGTGTTCGACAGCGTAAGCGTTACGACTACCTTCCGTAAGACTCTCGCGGAGAAGGGCATTATCTTCTGCTCATTCTCTGAGGCGGTGCGCGAACACCCGGATCTCGTCCGCAAGTATCTGGCGACTGTAGTCCCGTCTGGTGATAATTTCTACGCTGCGCTCAATAGCGCCGTCTTTTCCGACGGCTCGTTCTGCTATATTCCGAAGGGCGTGAAATGCCCGATGGACCTGTCTAGCTACTTCCGCATCAACGCGAGCGGTACGGGCCAGTTCGAGCGCACGCTCATCGTGGCCGACGAGGGCTCGCAGGTCAGCTACATGGAGGGATGTACAGCTCCGATGCGCGACGAGCATCAGCTCCATGCCGCTGTCGTCGAGATAATAGTCGAAGCAGGCGCAGACGTACGCTACAGTACGGTTCAGAACTGGTATCCCGGTGACGAAAATGGTCGCGGAGGTATCCTGAATCTCGTCACAAAACGCGGAATTTGCCGTGGCGAAGGAGCCCACCTCAGCTGGACTCAGGTCGAAACCGGCTCAGCGATTACCTGGAAATATCCCTCTACTATTTTGAAAGGCGACAACAGCTCTTCGGAGTTCTATAGCGTCGCCCTTACGAATAACTACCAGCAGGCAGACACCGGAACCAAGATGATCCACCTCGGGCGCGGGACGAAAAGCCGCATAGTCTCGAAGGGAATCAGCGCTGGGCATAGCCAGAATTCATACCGCGGACTTGTCCGCATGAATTCGGGCGCCACCGGCGCGCGGAACTACTCGCAGTGTGACTCGCTCCTTATCGGATCGCTCTGCGGAGCACATACCTTCCCGGTTATCCAGAACGCCTGCCCCGGAGCAATAGTCGAACACGAAGCTACAACCTCCAAGATAAGCGAAGATCAGCTGTTCTACTGCAACCAGAGGGGCATAGCCCCCGAAGAAGCGGTAGGCCTCATCGTCAACGGCTACGCGAAGGAAGTCCTCAGCCGGCTTCCGATGGAATTCGCGGTAGAAGCCCAGAAACTTTTGTCGGTATCCCTCGAAGGGTCAATAGGATGATTATGAACGAAGTACTACTCGATATCAAGGGCCTTCACGCCAGTGTTGAGGGCAAGGAAATACTCCACGGAGTCGACCTGCAGATCCGCCGTGGCGAGGTCCACGCAGTGATGGGCCCCAACGGCGCGGGCAAATCCACCCTCAGTGCGGTCCTCACCGGCCGCCCGGGCTACGAAGTCACCGCCGGCAGCGTACGCTTTGCGGGAGCCGACCTGCTCGCGATGAGCCCGGAAGAGCGCTCGTGGGCGGGCCTTTTCCTGAGCTTCCAATATCCGATCGAGATCCCCGGGGTCAGTATGACCAATTTCCTGAAGGCGGCCGTGTCCGCCCGCCGAAAGGCCGCCGGCCTACCAGACCTCAGCGCAGGGGAGTTCCTCTCCCTCGTCAAACAGAAGATGGCTCTTTTGAAAATGAAACCTGAGTTTGCGAAGCGCGAGGTAAATGTTGGTTTTTCGGGTGGAGAGAAGAAGCGCGGCGAAATCTTCCAGATGGCTATGCTCGAGCCCGTGCTTTCTATTCTGGATGAGACGGACAGCGGTCTTGATGTCGACGCATTGAAGATAGTAGCAGACGGCGTGAACTCTCTGAAGACCCCTCAGACGTCTTCAATCATCATCACGCATTATCATAAACTGCTGGAATATATAGTCCCGGACGTAGTCCATGTCCTGAAGGACGGCGTTATCGTCAAGACCGGCGGGAAGGAACTTGCAGACCGTATCGAAGCCGAAGGATTCGAAGGGATAGATGGATAGGATAGTTGTCATAGGCAGGGACGAGCTACCGCGCAAGGTGGTGCTTGGGGCTGGGGAAAGCCTCCGGCTGACCATTGTCGTGCCTCAGGGAGTGTCGGCTGATATCGATCTTACGGCCGAGCTCACGGGACCCGGCGCGGACCTGGATCTGGCCGGGGTGTTCGTTCCCGCAGGCAGCGATACCGTCCGAATCCGCACTCTCGTTCGCCATTTGAGCGGCTCCTGCCGCTCGAACCAGCTCTTCAGGGGTGTTGCGGACGGGAAGTCGCAGGTCAGTTTCAATGGCCTCATCTATGTCAAGCAGGACGCCCAGAAGACGGAGGCCTATCAATCTTGTAACACACTGCTATTAAACGAAGGAGCCCGTGTGGAGACCAACCCTCAGCTTGAGATTTACGCTGATGATGTGGTCTGCTCACACGGAGCTGCCATCGGATATCTGTCGGAAGACGAGCTGTTCTATATGCGCTCCAGGGGTATTCCCGAAGAGGAAGCCCGCCGCCTCCAGATACTTTCTTTCCTTTCGCCCGTCTTATCGAGGCTGCCGGAAGAGTATTACTCGCTTATCGGCTTCCAGAGGTGAGTCTCGCCGATACCCATTACCTTTCCTGAAACCTGAAGCATACCGTTCTTGGTGAAGAGGATGGTGCAGTTGGCTTTGATTCCGCGTGTAGGGTCGCTTATCTTAGCACCGTCCCAGCGCTTCTTCTCTGCGTTGTATTTGAGGCCGTTGACAAGCACGATGTCCTCTTTGCCGTTCTCAGCAGACCAGTATACAAACCCTTTGTATGTTCCGTCTGCGTTCTTTACGAACTCGACCTTACTGTCGTTTTTCTCGATGAAATACTTGCCTACGATTGAGTCGGCGGTGTTGTTCTTTGCGTTCTGTGCGAATGCCATTGCTCCGATGAGGAGAGCTGCAAGAGTGAAAAGGAATTTCTTCATTTCTAGTTGTTTTTGTTTAGTGCGATTGCAAAGGTAATTATTTTTCGTATATTTGCAGCCGCTCTCGGGTAGAGCACATAGCATTATTAACTTTTAAAACAGATTCACAATGGCTGTTAAAATTCGTTTACAGCGCCACGGAAAGAAGAATTTCGCATTCTTCCACATTGTTGTGGCAGACACGCGTGCCCCGCGTGACGGTCGTTTCATCGAGCAGCTCGGTGTTTACAATCCTAACACCAACCCTGCTACTATTACCCTTAACTTCGAGCGTGCTCTTGCTTGGCTGAAGGTTGGTGCAGAACCTACCCTCGTTTGCCGCAGGATCCTCTCTTATCAGGGTGTTCTTCTTCGTCATCACCTCGACGGTGGTGTTGCTAAGGGAGCTCTTACTCCTGAGGCCGCAGACAAGAAGTGGAATGACTGGAAGGCTCAGCGCGATGCTAAGATCGAGGCTAAGATTACTGGTCTGAAGAACGAGGCTATCGCAGCAGCTAAGGCCGCCAAGGCCGAAGAGGCAAAGGTCAATGAAGCAAGGGCTGAGGCTATCGCCAAGAAGGCCGCCGAGCTCGCCGCCGCTGAGGCTGCAGCAAAGGCAGAGTCTGAGGCAGAGGCCGTCGCTGAGACTGAGGTAGCCCAGGAGGCTCCCGCAGCTGAGGCTGAGGCTCCCGCAGAGGAAGCCTAATGCTCCGCATTGGCAAAATTCTCAAGTCTAACGGAACCGATGGAGGTCTGCTTGTAAGCGCTCCTGAGGTTGAACTTGAACAAATCGAGGGTCCGGTATACGTCGAGTTCGACGGTTTACCGGCCCCTTTCTTTTTTGACGATCTATCCAAGCGCGGTTCTACGCGCTATATAGTCCATATGACCGGGGTGCGTTCCCTTAAGGACGCAGAAGAGATGGTCGGCCGCGATATCCTTTTCGACGGAGAGTTTGAGGAAGACGGTTCGGAGGAAGATTTCGTTGGCTGGACTGTTTTCGACCGTGACTACGAACTGGGTGTCGTCGAGGACTACGAGCCTATACCGGGCAATTTCTGCTTGTATGTACGAGTAGCAGACGGCGATCAGGTTATGATCCCCCTCCACGAGGATTTTGTAGTCTCCGTAGATCCGGAGGCACGCCACCTGGTTCTTGAATTACCGGAAGGATTGTATTAGGATTCGTCCGCTTCGAGATGACCTTTATTGACGATAAAGTGTCTCATCCCGTACCAGTAGCCGAAGTAACCTACCCAACTAAAGAATAATATTAGAAGGCCGAGAGCTATTTTGCTTATCGGCTTAATTGTTTGCTGCTTCCAGAGGTCCATCGCAGAAAGGAACCCCGGAATCAGTCCGATCAGATATATTATTAAAAGTAGAATACCTATCATATCGCAAATATACAAAAACAGCCCCAAAAGTTGCTATCTTTGTGGAGTATGGAGTCGTGTGATAAACCACTCGTGAAATTATGTCCGCCGGCGGAGGGAAAAATCCTTCTTCACGCCTGTTGCGCGCCGTGTTCGAGCGCGATTCTGGAGTGTATGGTCCTCAGCGGCATTAAGCCTACGGTGTTTTTCTCCAACTCCAATATCACCCCTCGGGAAGAGTACGAGCTGCGCAAGGCGGAGATAATCCGCTACTGCGAGAGCCTTGGGGTCGAGTGGGTGGACGATGATTATGACCATGACGACTGGCTTGCTCTTGTCGCCCGCGGCAGGGAGAATGCGCCGGAGAGAGGGCCGCGCTGCCTGGAATGTTTCCGCTATCGGTTAAGCAGGGCTGCCGCCTATGCCGCCGAACACGGCTTCAGCGTTCTGACTACAACCCTTGCCTCAAGCCGCTGGAAGAGTCTGGAGCAGGTGAATGAGGCCGGCGCGGCGGCGTGTGCCCGCGTGTCCAGCGGGGCAGGAGCAAACGGAAACCCGGTCGTCTGGTGGGATATGAACTGGCGAAAGGGCGGGCTCCAGCCGCGCCGCTCCGAACTTATACGCGAACTGGGGTTTTACAACCAGACGTTCTGCGGGTGTGAATTTTCGAAACAATGATCAGTTACCCTACTCCTAAAATCAATATAGGCCTTCACGTTCTTCGTAGAAGGGAGGACGGCTTCCACGACATAGAAACGCTCTTCTATCCGGTTGACGCGTTCCGTGATGAACTGGAGATAGTCCCTTCGGAAAAGTTCAGCATCGAGATAGAAGGTGCTGACTGGGATCCGCAGTCGGACCTGACCGCCAAGGCCTGGCGGCTGCTCGCTGAAGAGCGCGGGATCGGTCCGGTCGCTATCCGCGTAAAGAAAGGGATCCCCGTTGGGGCCGGCCTTGGCGGAGGTTCGTCCGACTGCGCCTTCGCCTTGAAGATGCTCAATGAACTCTTCTCCCTGGGCCTTTCTACCGTTGAACTTGAAGAATACGCCGCCCATCTTGGAGCTGACTGCGCTTTCTTTATCCGCAATATTCCTCAGTGGGGAAGCGGTAAGGGTGATATTCTGAAGCCCGCAGACATCGACCTCTCAGCATACAGAATCAGGATAGAATTACCGGAAGGAGTCCATGTCCGTACTGCAGATGCCTACAAAGGCTTGACTCCACATGAACCTGCCATAACACTTCGCGAAGCAGTAACCAGACCAGTCTCTGAATGGTGCGACTGTGTGGTCAACGATTTCGAAGACAGCGTGTTCCCCGGTCATCCGGGAATCGCCGCGCTCAAAGAACGAATGTATGCAGATGGAGCAATCTTTGCCTCCATGTCCGGCAGCGGCGCCGCGGTTTTCGGTATTTTTTAACGAAAATTTTGCGAATTAAAGAAAACATACTATTTTTGCAGTCCCAAATCGCGGTAGTGGTGAAATGGTAGACACGCTACTTTGAGGGGGTAGTGCCCGTTGGGGTGTGTGAGTTCGACTCTCACCTACCGCACAAGGAGATATGTTCGAAAGAATGTGTCTCCTTAATTTTTTTGTATATTTGGGAAGACTAATACCCAAAGCCTATGAAACGGATCCTCGCTTTCCTGGTTCTCGCGGCCCTTTTGGCAACTGTTACAGCTCAAGCCCAAACCTCCAATCCCCCCTTGGTAAAAGATGTCCCTGCGACTGCTCTGGAGCCTTATATCTACAAGCTCAAGGAGACCGGGAATGAGGCCGGCGCCGCTAAGGCCATGGTCGATGCTATTGACGCCTCGCATAACCTCCGCAATGGAGCGTGCAGGAGTAACCTCGCTGGGCAGAGTGTCTACTACGAGCAGTATAATATCCATGGAAGTCTCCTGGCTCAGGTCGATAGCGTCCAGCTCCAGAGCATTTGGGAGGAAGGTCAGGCGCGCAAGACAGGCTATGCCTTTACTTCCCGCGAATGGACAGGTAAAAACACCTACGTCGAAAACATAGAATACATGGACGAGGGCTTTTTCCGCACTGCCTCGGCCCTTGTCTCGCTTCAGAAGCAGGATGGCGACAAAGCTAAACAGAAAGTCGGCAGCGCCATGCTCCAGGTTTTCTATACCCCTATGCAGGTCCATTTCAAGAAGCTTGAGCAGCTGTCCGAAGTGCGCGAAGGTGGGACCTGTGAAGCTGAGCTCCTGCTTACGGACGTAAAAAACCTTTACGCCATGGATGGTTATACCATTGAGGTCTCCTCATCCAACACGGGAATACTTATTGCGTCTCCGGCACAAGTTACTACCGGATCAGATGGAACGGCGAAGATTAAACTTCGCGGTGTAAAGCAGGGGACAGCAACCCTCAAAGTCCTTATCGACCTCCATCAAGACGAAACGAACTCGTCGGTTCACGCCGAGAGGGAAATCGATATCGAGGTCAAGGAAGCCGAGAGGTGGGAGTATACAATCAAGGTAAAGGACGAATTCTTCATCCAGCCCGCTCAGCAATATACTCTGACCGGAACTTTTACCGTCAAATCCTTCGAGGATGAGGCGGGAATCACTCATTATACACTTGAAGACGTCTCTCCCGCCAGTAAGTCCGATGCGGGTACTTTCGAAGCGACTGGAATGTTTTTCAGGGATACAGACAGGGACAGCGGCGTAGCCATCATGTTCGATATGATGGGGATTATTGCCAGGGCAGAGGAGTCGAAGGCAACGATGGGAGCAAAAATCGGTCAAGTGTTGGCGGATACTTTTATGTCTATGGCAACAGGAGAAAAGGTAGGTGAAACGGTGAATTCCCGCAATCCTATCACCTGCGCTGAGTTCCTGCTTGAAGAAGGCAGCTGGTCATACTATGCCGATATGAATACAATCATGGCCATAGGCATGTCGGCGCAGGGAATGTCAGACGAAGAAATCCAGAAAGCGCTGGCACAATCCCCAGAAGAGAGGAATAGCTCTAAATCCAAAAACAAGAAACTAAACCCGGACGACTTCAAGGTTGATCCTGAAGCGTCCAGGCAGGCCAACATTTCTTATATCAAAAAACATAATTGCCTGATTATTCCAGATACTACTCAGGGTATGCTTTTCCAGATGGGTAATATTTGGAAGGAAGCCGACAAATATATGAGTACCGGAAAGTCGAGCGACAGCATTTCTGGCACATTCATCCTTCGTCAATTAAACAACGACTAGTATATGTCCGAATTTTTCCCCCTTCAAGACGTTGAGCGCTTCGACCTGAAGAAGGTTCCCCCGCGCGTAAAGTGGTATCTGAGGCCGATCGTTTGGCTGCTGTGTTTCCCGGTATTCTGGCTGCATCGCAGCAAGATTCGCCGCATCGGTATGAAAGGCGTGAAGCCGCCGTACCTTCTGCTCTGCAACCACAACGCATTCTACGACTTTATGGTCGCTACGGTTGCAACATTCCCTCACCAGCCGTACTATGTAGTAGCCGTGGACGGTTTCATCGGCCGCGAGAAGCTGATGTGGGGAGTGGGCTGCTTCGGAAAGAGAAAGTTCACGAACGACCTTTCGCTTATCAGGAACATCAAGGCCATTCTCGATCGCGGGAAGATCGTGGCCCTGTATGCGGAGGCGCGCTACTCGCTTTGCGGAACCAACGCAGTGCTCCCGGAATCTCTCGGCAAGATGGTAAAGCTCTTCAAGGTCCCGGTCGTGACCCTTATTACCAAAGGACACCATGTCGACGCCCCCTTCTGGCAGGGCTCCGACCCTAAGAGCAAGATGCTGAAGACCGAGGCCGACTTCAAGCTCCTCCTTACGGCAGAAGATGCGCAGAACCTTAGCGTCGAAGAAATCAACCGCAGAATCAATGAGGCCTATGTCTACGATGACTTCAAGTGGCAGAAAGACAACCATGTCCGCATCCGCGCGAAAGACCGTGCACGTGCCCTCCATAAAGTCCTCTACAAGTGTCCCCACTGCGGAAAGGAATACCGTATGGACTCCCACGGCACCATCCTCGAATGTAAGGCCTGTGGCCATAAATGGGAGATGACCGAATACGGCGAACTCAAGGCCCTTGAAGGCGAGACATATTACTCCCACATTCCCGACTGGTATGAGTGGGAACGCGCCTGCGTCCGAAAGGAGGTAGAGGACGGGACCTACAAGCTGGATGTCCAGTGCAAGGTCAATTCCCTGCCCAATTCGAAGGGCTTCATCAACATCGGCGACGCCCATCTTGTCCACGATATGACCGGCTTCCACCTCAAAGGTAACTATGAGGGTAAGGACTGGGAGCTCGAGCAGCCCGCCAAGGGCCTTTACTCCGTCCATATTGAATACAATTACATAGGCGAGCATCGCGACTGCGTAGACCTCAATACCCTGACAGACACGCTATACTGTTTCCCTTACGGCGAAGACTTCGCGGTCACTAAAGTCGCCCTTGCTACCGAAGAACTGTACAAATACCTGAACAAATGAAACGCATACTGCTGACGGCAGCGCTGGCCCTCACAGCCGGCCTTGCCTTTGCCCAGGACCTGAACGACCCCCGCCTGGCCCTCAACACGGTCCCGGACTCTGCCCATTTCTACTATTATATAAATATGTATCCCCAGATCGGGCAGTGGGATATCAAAAAAGCCAGGGCCAAGGAATTCGGCTATCATTCCGAATACGTCCTCGAGGGCAAGTTCGACCGCATCTGGATCCTCAGCCTCCACGACGCCATCGTCAAGAAAAAGGGCCGTTACGCCCTTTTCAACCTCGATACTAAAAAGTATACGACCAAGTTCGACTATACAGACGTCCGTTTCGCCTGGGGCACCGTCGATACCGCGCCCGTGGCCCTTTACACCCAGACCAAGGACTACGAAGGCTGGGACCTCTGGCGCCTGCTGGATACCGACGGCAAAAGGACCATGGAGCCGATAATGACAGAACCCACGGACAGCTTCTTCTTCGTCGCCCCGAACTGCATCAAACTGTTCAAAGACGGCAAGGAAAGCCTGATCGACGACGGCGGCAAGGTCATCGTCCCCTTCCAGTATGCCCATGTCGGGGTCTACCGCGCTTATGATGGCGTCACCCTGCTCGATGTCCAGGACGCCGAAGGCAGGTGGGGTCTCGCCCGCGTCGTTGGCGACGGCACCCTGGTCGAGATGGCCCCATGCGAGTTCGACGCAGTCAACATAACCCGCTGGCCCTGCCTGCTCGAGAAAGACGGCAAGTTCGCGATCGTCTATGATAAAGACGGCAGCCGGACCGGGCTCGACTTCGACTCTGTAGACTGGTACCCTCAGGGCATGATAGTGCGCATCGGCCAGAAATTCGGCTTCCAGAAATGGGGCAAGCTGAAACTTCCCGTAGAGTACGATTCGATGGGAATCACTACCTCAAAGGAGACTAAAAACAAGAAGGCTATTATCGCCGATAAGGAGGACGGAGTTTACCTGTTCGATACCAACGGTAAACTGCTCCATTTCGAACCCGCAGAGATAGTAGAGCCCGAAGAGTTCGAAGCTCAGGAGGATACGCTTTCAAATGGCCAGTAAGACTAAGGACGTAGCGCTGGTTCTTTCCAGCGGCGGCCCCAGGGGCCTGGCGTTCATAGGCGCGATCGAGGAGCTCGAGCGCCGTGGGTACAATATCACCTCCGTGGCCGGTACCTCGATGGGTTCGCTGGTAGGCGGCATCTACGCTGCCGGCGGGCTGGAGGCCTTCAAGGAGTGGATTTTCTCCGTCGGGTACCGCAATATGCTCAAGTATATGGACGTTTCGATCTCGCCGAGCTACGTCCTCAAGGGCGAGAAGGTCATCGCCGCGCTCGAGCAGATAGTCCCCGACGTCTTGATTGAGGAGCTTCGGATCCCGTACGTGGCCCTCGCGGCCGACCTGTATACCGGCGACAAGGTGGTTTTCCGCTCGGGCCGGCTGTTCGACGCGATCCGTGCTTCGATTTCCGTGCCCTCGCTTTTCAAACCCTACCAGCTCGGGGAGAAGACTCTGATCGACGGCGGGCTGGTCAGCACCTTCCCGCTGGGCTATGTGGCCCGTAGCGGCCACGACCTGCTCGTGGGCTTCAACGTCAACTCCGCAAACCACGACGAAGCGCTGCAGGACTACCTGCGCGAGCGCGAACACTACCGCGAGTCCGAGGAGCAGTCGCTGATGACTATCGAGGCCATCCGTGAAGACGACATCCTGCCGCTGAATAAAAAGATAATGCTCATCGGCCGCCAGGGCCAGATCGTTATACGAAATAAGATAGCCGAAGACCGCATGAAGGGCGAGGTCCAGGCAGACGGCAACTACCTGTCGATTATTTCCCGTTCGTTCGGGGTGGCGAACCACAGCATCGCCGAGCTCGAGAAAGAGTTCTACAAGCCGGATATACTGGCGGAGATGCCCTTCGACAGCTACCGCGCCATCAAGGATTACTCAAAGGCGCGGCAGATTTCCGAGCGCGGGCGCAGGATAATGGCCGAGGCGCTGGATAAATACGAAAAATAAAGGCTTCCCAATCTGGGAAGCCTCTATGGTCTAAAGTGCGCTGAATTATTTTGCAGCAGCGACACTTGCCTTACGATACTCCTTACCGAGCTTCTCGAGCTTAAGGGTAGCCTTGCGAACGCGAGCTGCAGCAGCCTTGTTGCCTTCCTTAACGATGTCAGCCTTGATTGCTTCAACCTCGGCGAGGATTTCTTTTACGAGTTTCTCCATGATAATTGATAATTGGGTTTTAGTTAAACATTAATGTTTAGTCAAATGTAGGTAAAAAAAACTAATAAAGTACACTTTTGGTTAAAAAAAATAAATTAGAACGTGCTAAAAGGCCGATTTTTGCTAATATTCCGGGTATTTGTGGTGTTTTTCAGCATATTTGAGGGGGTACTTTGGGTGGTGCCTCCACTCGTCGGAGGTGTTGTCTTCTTGGCTGATGTGAGATAATTTTTGCGTAAATTAGCGTTGCTATGAAAAGATTAATAACACTTTTTGTCCTGCTAGCTGAGGTTGCCGCCTTCGCGCAGCACCCTCTTTCGGCTGAGCGGCAAGGCCTGATCCGGAAGTTGTCGCTTCCTATTCTGGCGGACACTCTGAAGTATGCCCACGAGCACAAGATGCTGGATAATTTTGAGAGTTTCTATTTAAGTTCTGTCAGTTCTACGGCGATTCTGGAATACTCCATCAAGGATGCCGATATTTATTTGAGGTGGCCCGTACAAGTCGTTGCACATTCTGATCAAACGATGGATATTAATGGCAAAACTTATGGGGTGGCGGTAAGCAAGGCTGAGGTTAGGTCTCATACTTATGTGCCGGCACACGAGGCACAAGATATGCTTGACCAGCCTTTGCTTGCGTTTATTCTTTTCACGGGAGGTTATAGGATTACGGAAGAAATAGCCTATCCCAAAAGGGTAGCCGGTTCGATTATTACCGAGTACGACAATGAGAAAATGAGGCCTTCGGAGCCGCTGTTCGACCTCGTAGCGAAGAATATCAAGGCTCATAATGCCAGGGCTGAAAGCGTGGGCAGTATCTATGAAATTACCGCTTTCGATCAGGAGAGCCTGACGCTGCGAGTCGCTTTCAACGGAAGTGGCGAAGCGGCTTTGCTTAATGCATATGTTGCCGATCCGTATGCTGTCCTTTTTGCTCTCGGCCTAGACCTGGGAATTCATCTGTATGTCTATGACGTCAATGTGGCCGCGGCACCCCAGTACGCATATTTTTCTGCGGATGATGTGGTCAAGTTTGCGAAGGAGGTGAAATGATGAAAAAGTTGATTCTAACGCTTGCGGTGCTGTTCTCGGCTCTGTCCGGCTTCTCTCAGGATTATGATCAGATAACGAGCGATGCCTTCGCGAAAGTACTTTCTCCCTATTTCGATGATTTCAACTTTTTTTATAAAAAGGGGGTTTTCAACTCAGTTTACCTGGAATTTAACTTGTTCGGTTGGACGAGGTACTACCACGGTCAAAATTGCCCCAGAGAGGTAACGGGTATAGCTTGGGTTTCAGATGAGGAGTACCCAATGGCAAAGAAAGGCGCTTCTGCCATCCGTAAATTGCTGTTGGAGGAGGCAAAGAAAACTAAAGTCCAAACCTCTATTTATGTGGGACGTATGCTCTCAGGCACTTCTCCTATGATTTTCAGGGTGAGCAGCAAAACCGATGATAACCTCTATTTTGACATCAAAGTCACCGACCAGGAGATATTCGGTGTTCCGTTTGATCAGGTGGACAAAAAGAAAATGCTCCACTCAATAGTAGATCATTTGAACATGATGAATAAAGACAAGCCGAGAATGATCATTCATATGAGCGATGATGATAATTGGCTGCTTTATAGTTACAAACGAACGGAGAAGTATTACCGGCAGGATGAGGCTTTCCGCATAGCCCAGCAATTTAGCGCCGATCTCTTTGCCGCCACCAAACAAAAATACTTTGAAAACGGATATTTTTATCTTGCCGTGCCCTTTGGAATGGGCATAATGGTGGAGGTGAGCAATCAAGACTCTCATGAGACTGCTCGTGAGTGGATCACTCCCGAAGAAGTTCGGGAATGCTGCCTTGAGGAAGGACATAAATACCATGGCCCCTATGAGAACACATGGTTCTTCCCGCTACCCGGTTTCAAGAGCGTTTCTGTCCGCGAGTATTCCGATGCCTTAGGCCTCGAGCTGTGGTGCACGTGGTACGAACTGCTCGGCGGTGAATTGACTGTCGACAGGATAATGGATCTGATCCAGCAGTCATTGCAGGAGCCCGATTCGCCTATGGTCGAAATACTTGAACGGTGCAAGTCCACCGGAAAACCCTTCTACGCCGTCCTCAACAGCCGCTTCGGCCTTCGCTTCAGTGGTCAATTGCCGATAGAATGAACGAAGGGATAAATAAAAATATCCAGTAGGGTATAACCGGCAGGACAAGTATCGTTGAATGTCGTAACGTTCATCGTATAGACGATGGCGGCTCCGAAGAAATTATTCGCTTTCGTGTTAAAGTTTTTTTGCCGCCTGGGCGAAAGCGGCCATCTCCCGACCGAGTTGACGGATAGCCTCAAGGATTTGTTCGGCTCTGGCCGCGGAAGGTTTTTTTATCCCGTAGATGTAGCGGGACAGAAGGCTCTTGTTGATGCCGATTGTGCGGGCCACTTCCGAAACGTTCAGTTGAGGGAATTTTTTGAAAACTTCTGCAATCGGATTGTTGGAATTAGGCTCGGCGGTGTCGTAGAAGCTGCTGATATGAATATCTTCATCTATGTCTTCCCAGCGGATGTCGTCCCCCTCCAGTCCGATCTCAAATGCCTGTCTTTGCTCAGGAGTTGCATCGAGCAGTAGGGGAAACGCCTCCAGCGGCCTGCTGTAAGTGTTCCCTTTATCTGTCAGGATATAGATCCTTTCTTCTTTGAACCAGAGTTTTACGATGGATTCCATTTGATTATTCTTCATCAAAGTGTTCAATCCAGGCCTGTATCATTTCTGCTTTATATTGTCTTACTGCTGCTACGGCCTTTTTTAAATCCGCCGGCTTGATTCCATTATTATCAACAACCTGAGCGGTTTCTAATAGTATTTTTGCCCTGCCGTCTCCATTCCTAACGTGTACGTGCATAGGCAGGTGTTCTTCTGAATAAAAGAAGAAGCGAAGTCCGAACAAAAATAAAATTGTAGGCATAGTTTAATATTTAAGTTGAAGCAAATATAGGTATAAAAATTTATCCCCGCAAGGGGTGATTACGAAGAAAGTCAACTCTTTTTTATTACTTTTGTGATATGTCTGAATTCTTAAAAGATAACTATGCGATGCTTGGTCTGGCCGTAGGTCTGATCGGCATAGTAATAGGCGTGATTTCTTTAATCCGGGAAACGAAGAAGAGGAAAGGGAAATAACCTTTTTTGTAGTAGAATCCACCACGGTGGGGACAGTCGGATGCGCTATCTTTGCAGAAAAACTATCTGCGTATGAAAAGATTATTTGTCGTCATTACTGCATTCGCACTTTTGTCCGCGTGTACTTCTGAGAATAATCCCGGCGACGGGGATCAGCCGGGCCATAATCAGGAACAGGGTCATGATTACACCAACACCGACCAGTTGGCCTTCGTGGACATGGGCACGAATGTCCTGTGGGCCACAATTAATGTCGGTGCATTACATTCCACCGAATTTGGCTCATATCTGGAGTGGAGCCCTTTGACCGCTTCCTACGGAGATGAGTTTTCCAATTGCCGCCTGCCCACCTGGGCCGAATACGAAGAACTGGTTTCCGTCAAGACAAGCGACGGGAAATATACGAGCGGTCCCTGCCGGGCCACCTGGGGCAAGGTGAATGGTGTGTACGGTATAACCTATACTAACAAGAAGACGGGGAACGCCATCTTCATGCCTGCGGCGGGAGAATACTCTCAAGGCTTACCTTATTTCGTAGGGCAGAGGGTGTATAACTGGACATTTGACTCCAAGGAAGCATGGGATGGATTGCGAGCCACCGCGACAGAGTTTCAGTCAGGGACATCCCCAAGCGACGGAGCGCACGTGGAAAATTTTGTCGCCATTGACCGCTGCACCGTACGCCTGGTGAAGGAAATAAAAGACAAGAGCTGAACGTGACATTTTCGGTCTTTCCCATTCCTTCCAGCCGGTCACCGGCCTATCTCTGAGGGTTAGTTTCTAAATCCTGGAGAGCAATTCTTCGGGGTTGGTTTCAGGCATTAGGGTGATGCCGAACCACTTCTTTCCGACGTCTTTGAGAGAAGCGCCGACAAGATAGGTCTTGTCGTCTATGATTAGGAAGCGGTCGTGTGATTTGCTGAAAAGTCTCACGTTGATAGTGGGGTATTGGGCATTATGCTTTTCCAGGTCAAGTCTGAACTGCCGAGTTATTCGTTTGGTATAGATAGTGGCTTCGACACCCTCTCCGCATTTATCCAGCATGGTCAGGACAGAGTCGTCCACATAGTTGTCTATGAGGACTATTCTGGCTCTTGCGCTTCTAATTAGGTCGCAGATGCACTCATAGGCATCGTAGATTTGGCCGTCGAAGAAAAGGCCGTAGACAGGAGGAAGCGAGGTTCTAACAAAGAAATCAATCTTTTCCTCAGTTTTGGACACCCTTCGTTCTAGTTGTTCAAGTCTGGGGTTGATTGAATATCCTCGAAGTAGATAGTCTTTTAATACCAAATTGGCCCACCGACGAAAGATAATACCATTGGATGATTTCACTCGATATCCGACGGATAGAATCATATCAAGGTTGTAATACTCCTTGTTTCTATTGATCCAGCGCTTACCCTCTTTTTGAACTGTCGCAAATTTTGCGACAGTTGGCACGCCATTGAGTTCTTCTTTCAAGGCGGCGCTAATGTGTTTGCCGATGGTCTTGATGTCGCGATTAAAAAGAATGGATAGCTGTTCTCGATTTAACCAGACGGTATCATCTTTCAATTTTACTTCGATGTGAATAGAATTATCGGGTTGGTAGATGATTACCTCCCCATTTGTTGCGTTCTGATTTGTGCGTGGGTACTGATCAGATAAAGTGACCGTTTTGGGATTTAGACCAGTGTTGAGTTGTTTGTCTAACATGGTTTTTCAAAGTTTTGTTTAGCTCTACTAAGATAAGAAAAATAACATCAACGAGCGGTTTCTCCCTCGAAATATCAAAGAGAAACCGCACTTTACGATGTGCTGATATATAATTGTATCCTAGTATTATTTCCCCGTGAAGGTGCCTTCGAAGAGGATGGTGCCGGAGGTGGTTGGAGGCGCGAAGCGCCGATAGCGGCATCAGAAGGTGGCCGACCTCGGACCGAGATTAGCCCCTACGCCTGGTAGCTCCGGGGCTCGTCTCGTCACTCCGCAAGCAATCAGCAGACTTTCGGGCGGCTTTGCCGCCCTTTTTTTGTCGATGAGCGGTCGCCGGCGAAAGCGAGCTCTCGCCTGCGGCCGTTCAACGACAAAAGCGCCGCACTTTCGTGCGACGCTTGTCTGCTGATTGCGTAGTGCGGAGAGGACGAGATTCGAACTCGTGGTACGGTTACCCGTACGGCAGTTTAGCAAACTGCTGGTTTCAGCCACTCACCCACCTCTCCTGAAACTATC
>JAEESD010000018.1 GCA_016286145.1 Bacteroidales bacterium
CTCCTCCCTCCCGGCACGCGGCTGCTGCCGCTGTCGGCGCTTCGCGCCTCTAATATGTTCATAGAATTAATTATCTTTGAAGATAAAAAAAGAAACATATTAGGGCAGATTTGCATCTATTATGCGTATGGAACCTCTGGGGTTGAGAAGGAAAATAGCGCTGAATATCGTCAGTAAGCTTCAGGAAGAGGCGGTGCAGGAACACGAACTGCGCCAGCTCTTCTGGGAGTGTACGCTGCGGTGCAATCTGTCGTGCAGACATTGCGGCAGCGACTGCCATGTCCAGTCGGTCATTAAAGACATGCCTATCGAGGATTTCTGCAAGGCGCTGGATTCGGTGGCGAAGGCTTATAACCCTCATAAAGTGATGATCAACATTACCGGAGGCGAGCCGCTGGTGAGAAAAGATCTGGAGAAGTGTGGACGTATAATCTACGAAAAAGGCTTCCCGTGGGGTATAGTTACAAACGGCCTGGGATTGACCCCCGAGCGCTATAAGAGCCTGCTGGCGAGCGGCCTGCGGGCCATGAGCATCAGCCTCGACGGCCTGGGCGAGGTCCACGACTGGATGCGCGGCAGGCCCGGAACCTTCGAAAGGGCCTCGAAGGCAATCAAGATGGTCATTGATTCCGGTCAGATAGAATTCGACGTAGTGACCTGCGTCAACAAACGCAGCCTGCCTCAACTAAACGACCTTAAAGAGTATTTGATTGGTCTCGGCCTGAAGTCTTGGAGGCTGTTTACCATCTTCCCCGCCGGACGCGCCGCAAACGATCCCGAACTTCACCTGTCCGGAGAAGAGCTAAAAAGCTTGATGGAGTTCATAAAGGCGACCAGAAAAGAAGGCCGCATTAAGGCTTCGTTTGCATGCGAAGGTTTTCTTGGCAACTATGAGGGCGAGGTCAGGGACCACTTCTATATGTGTAACGCAGGCGTTACGGTAGGTTCCGTCCTCGCAGACGGCTCAATCTCCGCCTGCCCCAGCATCCGCGCAGATTACACCCAGGGCAACATTTACCAGGACGATTTCATCGAAGTCTGGAACAATAAGTACCAGGCGTACCGCAATCGGGAATGGATGAAAAAGGATCTCTGCGCCGATTGCCGCTACTGGAAGTATTGCAAGGGCAATGGAATGCACCTTCGCGACTCTGAAGGAAAATTGATTCAATGCTTAATACATAAAATGTCAACCATATGAAACGCTTCTTGAAATATCTCGTCTCAATGATCCTCGGACTGCTTGGGTTCGCTTCCTGCGAACTGATAGGGTTTGGACTTTGTATGTACGGCAGTCCCCATGGAGATTTCAAAGCTCTTGGGACGGTCACGGATGAAGAAGGCCAGCCCATCGAAGGCATCAGGGTAGCCGTCACTAAACACGACCATTACGAGAATAGTGAGAGTGTAATTTACGACCAGAACGATTGGTACCACCACGACACTCTCTATACCGACTCAAAGGGTGAGTATCTCCTGCAGCAAAACGTCTTCAGCGCGCCTCAGGAAGTCACCATCGTCTTCGAGGATATCGACGGCGAAAAGAACGGCGGCGAGTTCGAGTCGGCTCAAACTATCCGCAAAGTAGAACGGACGAAAGACGGTGACGGAGAGTGGTATAACGGTGCCTACGAGGTCGAAACCAACGTCACCCTCAAGAAGAAATAATCTCTGTTAACGGCTGTTGCGCCACTCAAGCGGAGTCATACCCGTAAGGGCCTTGAAATTCCGGAAGAAGGTAGTGCGAGAGGAGAAACCAGACTCTTCGGCGACTTCGTCGAGGAGCATTTCCGGTTGCTCACGCAGCAACTTCTGCGCGTAGCGGACGCGATATCGCGTAATCAATTGGGTGAAACTTTCGCCCGACATATTATTCAGCAGAACGCTGACATAAGTCTTGTTCGTCGCAAGTTCGGTCGCCACATCAGTGATGCGTAAGTTCTTGCGACGATATAGTTCCTTTTCCTCGATCACGGCCGTGATCTGCTCCATCATATTGCGGGGCAAAACAGTCTCGGCCGGCGCGGCTTCGGTAGCCTCCCTGCGCCTGCGGACGATAATCCATACAACCAGCCCGCACAGAATCACCGCCAGCAGAACAATAGTCCACAGCGGAACGCCTGCCTGAACGACCGGCTCGGTATACAAGATATACGCCTCCGAACTGGTCTTGAAGTTGTCGACCATAACGGGGACCTCGCCACGCTTCCAGTTAGTGCCGCCCGCTAAAACGAAGCGCCCTCCGGACATCAACTTCGCGCAGTTGGAGGCAAATCCCTCTGGCACATCTGCGTAGTAAAGGGTAAAGGCGGCCTTGCCCCCGTCGAAGGTGGCGTCATATGCGATTCGGGCCAGGTACAGGCGGCCTGTTTCCACATCCAGACCCTGGACCCAGATCAAACGTGCAGGACGGTCGACCTGGAGATAGCTCCAGCCGATCAGGTTCCCGTCCGGCCCGAGAGTCGGAAGCGGCTTTTCCATCTCCAACAGGGAGAACTTGCCTGCCGCAACCTTCAGAATTGCAGCCTGCGGCCCCGAGCGACTCACGAGCGGGACAAGGTAGGTATAATCGGCAATCCGTGAGTCCTCCGGGAAAACGTAGTAGTTCTGCTCCGGAGCCCATTCTTCGAGCAGCGGGATATATTCGAGCGCGCCGCCGAAATGCTCGACCCGCCCGCCGGGGTTCCCGCCCATGGTATCCCATGGCCCGAAGACGATAATATCATCGCGCGAGGCTGGAAGGACGTGGGGCTCTGCCCAGCCGGGAGCGAGCGGGCCGCCGGGGACGAAGCCGCCCTCCGGAGTCCAGGTTTCCCAACTGTCGGGAGCGCGCCAGTTGCCCACGATGACGACGCTGCCGTCGGGCATGGTCAGGGCCGAGGACATGGACCGTTTCACGGCCATAATGCCGACTGCAGTGAAAGCATGCGTCCCGGGGTCATAGATCTCCGCGCCCCAACTCTGGCCGATTCCGAAGGCCTCCGGGCTGCCACCGCCGAGCAAGATACGCCCGTCCTGGAGCGGAGCAGCGAAACCGTTTTCGTGGGTGTAGAGCATGCGGATGGTGTGCCACGCTCCGCCTGCGTAGTACTCGGCCGTCTCCACCGGCTTGAAGCCGTCTGTATGACCGCCCAGGACTACCACCTCCTCGCCGAAAACCAGAGTGCGGTGGCTTCCGCGCGGGGTACTGAGGTCCGGCAGCTGCTCCACGGTCATCTGCTGCCACTGCGTCCCGTCCTCCGACGTGAGGACACGCCCTCCCGGCTGCGCCTGGGAGCAACCGGCGGCCAGCAGAGCGGCGAACGCGAGTATGTTGATGGTGCGGTTCACTGCGTAAATATACGAAATCAAAGAACAGTGTCCACCGTCGTCGCGCTAAGAGGGACCTCTAGTCGCGAGGTAAGGGTGGTATTCTTCATACTGACAAAGGAGCCGTTGGGCTTGTAGGCCGCAGGGATGGCCTTTGTCCCACGATAAGTAGCCCCATCCTCGTCCACGACCGTAAAGGTAAACACTTCTTCGTTGGTTTCATCACCGTTACGAAGCGCCACGAAGAAGGGATTGGTAGTCGCCCATTGAAGAGAAACATGGATGTCTCCCTCGGTCACTTCAGATCCGTCCAAAGACTGATTTTGAACCAGATGTCCTGCCGCGCCGGAGATATTTACCGACTTAGTGGTAATAGCTGTCTTGTCTCCCACTCCGCCTTTCTGGAAGCGGAAATTCATGCGGTAAACACTCTGAATCGGCTCAAAAGTAGCCATTTCGGTAGTGATGTTAGCGGCATACGCTTCTGTCACAAGGACATCTTGAGCTATCGTGTAATGATAATTCTGTTCAATGGGGTTTGACACTCCATAGGCGGGGAACAGGTTACCCATTTGACCGGTGTAGTCTATCGTCTGGCGTGGAGTCAGGAAAGTGAGCCTCGTAACGCCAGGGGTAACGTTCGAGAGCGAGACTGTCCCGTATAGGACAGACGTATGCGGATCGACATTATCCGGCACTACTCCGAGAGTCCCTATACAGTCTGTCCCAAGGAAGACCTTCACCTCATCCTCCACCTTCCAAATAGATTGAAGTGTGGTTGTTGTGGCCTCTTCTCCACCGTCGAGATCAAGACCTTTGGTTTTTTCTGACTGGCCGGAACCTTTAACGGCCCTGACGCTTATTGTCCAGACAGAATCCTTCTTCACGGAAACATCCTGAGGAACCGGGTCATCTTCCATTTGGTTTTCTTTCTGGCAGCCAGTCCATACCAGCGCGCTAATGAGCGCAATCGTTGATAGTATTATCTTTTTCATCTTATTCGGCATAAAAGGCTTTCCCAGCAGGGATGGTACTTCCCGTATAAATGAAGAGTTTGGGCGTCCCTTCGGACACGCCCAGGACATACACAGTTCCGAGAGGGGTGTCAATCTCGGTATCGGAACCGGAAAGGATATTGCCATACTTGGCACCGACCAGCGTGCTTTCCAGCTCGGTCAGTGTAATGCTGGCAGAATCTGAGACAATGATGACGGCATTTCCGCAAGGAATAACCCTGCCATCATCGCCTATCTGATAGAACACTACATCCGTTCCGTCAAGTTCGGCCGTGTAGGCTTTCGCGCCTTCCGGTAGCCTGTAGTGGGTCGTTCCAGAGTAGAAGGTCGTCACATACTTACTCTCGCCAAAGATGGTAGCTGCCGTAGCTGAAGCCAGTGCAAGCGTGGCGGCATTGGCGAATAGTTTCAAGTTCGGCTTATTAGTAACCGGATCCTGAACCCATGTACCCCCGCCGCCTCCGGCATCCAGAGCCGCAGCGACGCTACCGTCAGCCGCCTGTGCATAAGAGACTGCTGTCTGGTAGGCTGAGGCGGCAGCAACGAGATCGGCATCCGCAACATCCGCCAGGTAGAGATTGTTTGTTCCGTTTAGGGTCGAGCTGTTTCTCCAATTGAACATAGAGCATGAAGTGCAATCAAATGATGCCATGGAGAAGCAGTTGGTCATTGTTAATGTACTGCTATTGGCGACAAAGCCAATGCCTCCTACATATGTCACGTTGGACCCACCTAAGATACTTGCGGTGGTCATACAATCACTTACGGAAACGGTTGCCGAGTGCGTCTGGCCAAAAAATCCGCCGAGACGCATTTCGGTAGATGTTGATACAAATCCCGTAAGAGAAACGCTTGATTTACACTTCGTGAAAGATAACGTGCCTTTTATGCCGCCCACGAAACCTCCAGCATATTTCTGCGTTGTTTCCATCGTGCCTTTCACCCAAAGATTCTGAATGGTAGCACCATCTGTCCAGCTGAACAGACCTCCGTACTGATGCTGAAAACGGTTTCGGCCGGTAAAGTTAACGGTTATACTGTGTCCCTGCCCATCGAAAGTGCCGGTATAAGCGATGCAATGGCTCTCATCATACCCCATTCCTACCGTGAGTTCATTACCTGAGAGGACTATATCCGTTTCGAGCAAGGCATTGACCGAAGGATCGCTTCGCGCTATGACGGCAAAGCGGTTGAAATCTTCGGCCGAATTGATAAGATACCAGCCATAAGCATCCTGCGCAAGAGGGCCTAGCTCCGTGGTCTGGATATCCGTGCCGGTTGCGTTTGATCCTGGGGGCAGGATGATGGTGATGTAATCCAACTTTGTTTCTCCCTCATATCTTGTAGTTGCATCGATGGGCCCATTGTAGAGATCCCATACATCCGAGCAGGCGCTCAAGTCCAGTTTCTCAAGAGGGATGCAACCTTCGACAATGTTAGTCCCTATCGTCTGCACGTTGCGAGGAATGACTATTTCCGTCATGGCGAGACACTCCCTGAAAGCATAGTTGCCAATACTCCTCACCGATGAAGGGATGTCGATTGATGCCAAACTTTTGCAATCATTAACGACATAATTGGGGAAACTGGTTATGCTGCAAGGTTCTTCAAAGGTTATGGAAGTGAGGCCTATACACCAGCTGAATACTGCGTTGCCCAACGTAGTGACAGAAGATGGTATTGTCAGACTCGTCAACTTATAACAGCTCCGGAGGCCATATACACCTATGGAGGTCACGCCCGATGGGATCGTCAGCGATGACAGATTCTTGCAATTGTCAAACGCACTATCGCCTATCGTGGTTACAGTAGAAGGGATATCGATTCCCGGAAGGACCGAACAATAAGCAAAGGTCCCATTGGGGATTGAGGTTATACCTATCCCGCTACCGAACGAAACTGAAGAGAGACTAGAACAGTTGTAGAATACATTTGTCCCAATGGAGGCCACGCTGGCGGGAATGGTAATTGCCGAGAGAGAAGTGCAATCATAGAACACGGAACTACCCAAAGCAGTAACTGTGGTCGGAATAATAACGCCGTCAAGCAAAGAACATCCGTTGAAAGTGTTGTCGCCCAGCGACGTGATTTTGCCGCCACCGGCGAAGGTCACTGAAACGAGTTTTGAATCTCCTTGAAAAATCCCTCCGCCCATAGATGTAACGGTATTTGGGATTGTTATTTCTGCAAGTTCATAACAATAACGGAATGCTTTGTCCCCTATCGTAGTAAGTTGTCCTCCCGGTTCGAAAGTGACAGAATTCAGAATTTCACAATACGAGAAGGCATATTCACCGATGGTTCTGACATTCGATCCAATAACCACCGTAGTGAGATTCTTTTTGGACTCGCATAAGCTTGCAGGGATATTCCGACAGTTTATGTTTAACTCCCTAATGGCGCCGCATTCGTTGAATATATAGTTGCCGATGGATGTTACACTCGACGGAATCGTCACTTCTTCCAGGCTCACGCAATAACTGAATGCATATGTACCAATGGTAGTAACAGAGGAAGGTATGATGATTTCTGTCAGCTGCCTGCAACTTCGGAACGACCAGCCCCCCAAAGAAGTAACACCTGATTCAATCCTAACAGAAGTTAGACCACGGCAATTATCAAATCCGTAATCAGAGATAGTTCTAATACTAGACGGTATGGTGAGGCTGCTAATACCGTCGCAATGATAAAAAGCGGAGGCGCCAACAGTCGTTACCGATGAGGGAATAGTAATACCCTCAAGTTTACTACAGTAATAGAAGCATCTGCTTGGAATAACCGTCAAGTTAATCCCGTCGGCGAAAGTAGCCGTTTCCAACTCACTACAACTTTCAAATGCGCTTGCTCCTATCGATGTAACTGTAGACGGGATCGTTACACTAACCACGGTTGTCTTTCCCATGAATGCACTCTCTCCTATGGACACAACAGGCATACCGGCAATCTCATCGGGAATGACAAGCGCGTAATCTGCCGGAGGGGTAAAAGCATCCGCAAAGCCCAGGATGGTGACTTCACCAGCTGCTGCGATGTACATCAAATCCGTTGCCGGAGCAGGGCCGGCCGAAGCAACAATCTGGGGCACAGGATAGCCCAATACCGGATCCTTCACCCATACCGTCTCGCCTCTGCTGGCCTGAAGCGCGGTAACGGTAGTGCCGTCGCCAAGTTCCTTTAGCGTAGCGGCCGTTCCTTGCGAAACGTTGAGAACTGTCTTGTAATAACAGTTCGTGAAGGTGCAGTTACTATAATTCCTGACAAATGTACAGCAATCCGAAGTGCCGATATTGACAAGAGTACCGTACATCAGCGAGTTGTTGATATTGATGGTACCGTTACTCCTGTAACAAACGAATCCTGCGGCTCCGGTATGATCAGTTCCTCCGGTAATCGTTCCGTCATAAAGGCAATCGTTTATGGTCAATGCGCCACTGTCATAGTTCATATAAATAATGCCACCGATACCACGGTGATTGTCAGTATAGGTGAGATCGACCGAGCTCCGGCAGTTTTCGATAAGCGTCGAGCCGTTCACCCAGCCGGCTATACCGGCAATGCCTTCGTGAGTGGCGGATATGGTGCCTGCCGTGTGGAGGTTGCGGATGGTTCCGCCCATGACGTAACGGAAAGGAGCGCATCCCAAATATGAATGAACGGCGAGTCCTGCATCAGTCAATTCGTTTACCACGCTTGCGGTAACATAGTGGATAGTCAATGTATGCCCCTGGCCGTCGAATACGCCGCTGAAGGGTTTGCGGTAAGAAGCATCACTGCCATATCCATATCCAATCATAGTCTGGTCACTACCCAGATCGATGTCGGCGGTCATTCGGGCGTTCGCCGACGCATTTGTCTCAATCAATGCGGCGAAGTCCTTCCAGTCCTGCACGGAACCTATTAGGTAGTAGCCTTCGCCGTCGGTATCAAGGGCGCGGGCCTGGTGTGTTATGGCAAAGAGGGCCAGAATCACAAATATATTTGAATACTTTTTCATACTTCAGTCCTCCTTAATCTTCATCCAGATCGTGATAATCATAATCACCTGTTTCATTGGGAATACCCTGATCTTCCGACGGAGTAAATGTCCATGTATCGTTTGAGACGTTTACTGTCGAAACATCCATGTTAAGGCTGGGATCAAAACTGACCAAGCCGACTGTGGACGTATAGATTCCCCGGCCAACCGGCTCTACAGCGTCCGTGCTAGGACCTTTTCTTGCCACAACCCTTGTAATTCTAGGGCCGATGGTTATGTTGCCGCAAACTCCGGATGCGTAACTGCCGGTTCCTATCGCGGCCGCAATGCCAGTGCCTTCAGTGGCGCCGATTGCCGTCACGGTTCCTCCTGTAATCGTGATATTTCCACAGGACTCAGCCCTATTTCGAATTCCAATCGCGGGGCTGCCGGGGCCTCCCTTGGCCAGGACGGTTCCGCCGCTGATAAGGACGTTCCCCAAAGCGGTGATACCGGTGTAGTCTCCGGTATTGTACTCGTTATTGCGCCCCCATGCGGTGACATTGCCGCCGGTAATTGTGATATTCCCGCCTGCGTTAAGGCCATTCTTGCCTTCGGCGTACACGATGCCACCTGTGATTAGGATGTCTCCAGAGACTTGTACGCCAGGATGTAAGTCCTTCGAACTCCAGCCTGCATCCGCCTTAAACTTTCCACCCGTGACAGTGAGGCTCCTGGCATAAAGGCCGGTGGAAATCTGCTCGGAATAGCACTGTTGTGCTGTAATCCTGCCACCTTCAATGAGCACGTCAAGCGTTCCTGCCGAGCCCATGCTGTAAGTGCTTCGTCCTCCCGTCTGCGAGAGTAAGGTGGCGAGTTTGTCTCCACGGATGGTAATGTTGCCCGGGTATGCGTCAGCGACGTAGAAGGGCTTTCCGTCTTCAATCGCGATGGTATTGTTCCCGCTGAGGACCACCGTCATATCTCCGAAGGAATATAAACGCTTCAGGGTAGCGTTGTCCAGAAGAACGGTCGAATTGTGGCCGACACGGACAACATGATCGGAATTGCTGCCAGTTAGCTTTACATAACTTAGAGGACCGAACCAAAAATTATTGGGAGTGGACGACCACGGAGACGGTGATGCGAGGTTGACTACAGCCAGAGAGTTGTATGAAAGGGAAATGTCTGTAATAGCACTTCGTTCAATCACGACGGTTTTGTCCGACTTCAGGAACTTGATCTGGGTAAGACCTTCGGTCGTGTAAAGGCCAATCTGCAAATTGGTATAGTCTCCGGGGGGAAGCGAGAAATAGAAGGAAGTGGGCGTAGATGAAATGTTCACGCCTTCTTCTCCGCAGTCCAGAGAAACAAAATTGTCTTTATCAAAGCTTGAGGAAATGACTGCAGCGTCGCTCTCGACTGAAAAAGTTCCGCTTAGCTTCTGATTCGCAAAAAGACCTATGCTCCGCACCTTTTGCGAAGCCATGCTCGTACTGATATTAAGCCTGAGGATACCGCAGAGGTTCTTAAACTGAAGATCTGTCGTGCTGCTGGAAGCATACATAGGGGCTTCTGCTATATTCCCTGGGGTATATCTCTGTACATCTGGGAGCGTTGGAATGCCGCCATTATAGATGGATGCCGGATAGTATGCCTCATAATCCGCGGTAGTTACTTCATCTCCGCTACTATGAGTGAACGTACCCGAACTGGACGTACTCGTCGTTGAGTATATGCCGACGTGGGCCGCCCCGTCTACAATAGCAATTGCATCACCATTGCTCCAGTTTACCGAATAACCTGAAAGATCATCTCCGTCTAGGGATGTCTTTGTTACGGGTTTATCAACCGACGCGGTAAAGACGAGGGCTTGATGATTAACACTGGGGCTGATTTCAAGTTCGCAGGATGCGACAGAAAGAAGCGTAACGAACGCAATGATTATCACTCTTTTCATTTTACGCCCTCCTGTTAATTAAAATCATCGTCTCCGTACGAGGAGCCGAAAACGTAGCCTTCTGTCTGGCCGCTTTCGCACAAAGGACCGGAATACTCAAACTCAATAGCCTCGCACTCCGGAGCAGAATAGTTTTGTCTCATCACAAGGAAAGATTTCATTTGACTTGACAAAATAAGACCTCACGCGCATACGTGAGGTCTCACAACGAATAAACGGAGTATCAAAAAAGAAAAAGTGCTGGAACGAGGTCGATTAGCGCCAAGGACGCAGAAGAATTCGTTCTGTTTCCATCTTGGGAACAAATTTAAGTAAATAATGTTTATATTTGACTCGAAATTAACTTTCTGATTATGAAACCGTTTTGGAACAAACTCGTCGCTGTTGCTCTCGGAATGCTTGGCTTCGCATCGTGTGCGGAGATAGCAAATATAGATGACGATCCAAGTAAAGAAGACCTATGTATGTACGGAGAGCCATCCGCAACATATAAAGTTCTCGGCACGGTAAGTGATGAATCCGGGTCGCCTGTTGAGGGCATCAGAGTCGCTATAGAATCAAAATACGGTTCGTACTCGCAATATGACACTCTATATACAGATTCCAGCGGCAAATATCTATTCAATCGAGGAGAGAGGGGCTTATGGCCAGATAAGGTCTTTGTTGTATTTGAGGACATAGATGGCGAAGAAAACGGAGGAGAATTCGAATCTGCAGAGGCAACGCCCGAACTGAAGAAAGTCAAGGAAGGAGACGGAAGCTGGTATATAGGAATGTTTGAAGCCCAGGCGGACGTAACGCTCAAAAAGAAGTAGTTGCTTTCTCAATTATTAATATTACCTTTGCAGTCCCAATGGGGTATTAGCTCAGTTGGTAGAGCGTTAGGTTCGCAATCTAAAGGTCACGAGTTCGATCCTCGTATGCTCCACAAAAACAGCAGGCTTCGGCCTGCTTTTTTTGTGGAGCCTTTCCGAATTATTTGTATCTTCGTAGATGTTATGAAAGTACTGGCATTAATAGATCCGCAGAACGATTTCGTGGACGGATCGATGGGAGTGGGGAAAGAGAAGTGGGCTCCGGCTTACGACTTCATTCTCGACCTTCTCAACAAAGGAGAATACGACAGGGTGATATTGACTAAAGACTGGCACCCTATCCATCACTGTTCATTCACCCCTCAGGGCGGGCCGTGGCCGGAACACTGCGTAGAGAACACCCCCGGCGCCGAGGCTTTCGACAACCTCGAGATCGTAGCAGACAGAATCATCCTCAAGGGTAAGGACCCCGACACGGAAGAGTATGGGGTCGACCTGCTGGAAGGCGAAGTCAATGACGAAGTAGATATCGACGTAGTAGGCCTCTGCTACGACTACTGCGTTGCCTGCTGCGCGAAAATGACCTCCGAGGCTCACCCCAAGGCAAAAGTGACGGTTTACGCTAAGGGTTGCGTCGCAATCGACCCCGCAGCCGAGCCGGATTTCGGACTGGCGACTGTCAAATGACACTTTTTTTAGTATATTCGCAACGTTTAATTAAATAATTACAATTATGCTCGCAACAATTATTGCTATCCTTGGCTGGATCGTAGCCATCTGGTGTATTATCGACATCCTTAAGAAGAAGTGTGACCTCATCAAGAAGATCCTTCTCATCGTCCTCGTTCTTGCTCTGAACTGGATCGGTGTCGCTCTCTACTACTTCTGGCTCAGGAAGGCCGTCAACTAATACGGCAACAATCCTGGCTTGAGGAAAACTTCACTCATATTTATATTTCTACTACTTCCAGCCTTGGCTTTTGCACAATTGTCAAGGCTGGATAGCTTGTCGATGGCCTCTATCGACACCCTTGACGCCGCTGTCATCAGGGACGAAAAGACCATCAGACAGATAGTTACCCAGACCAGCCTTCAGAGAATAGACGGCTCTCAAATCGGCCGCAACTTCGCGGTACTAGGCGCTCCGGACCTTATCAAGACCCTGCAGATGATGCCTGGCGTATCGGGCGGAGCGGAACTGTCCTCCGGCCTGTACGTGCGCGGAGGCGACGGCTCGGACAACCTCTTCCTGCTGGACCAGGTCCCGATGTACCAGATCAGCCACTTCGTGGGGATGTTCTCGTCGTTCAATACGGACGTCATCGACTATGCCGACTTCTACAAGGGCGGCTTCCCTGCCCGCTTCGGCGGCAGACTATCTTCTGTCGTGGACGTTGGTGTGAAAGACGGCGATTTCGAACACTGGCACGGCACCGTCTCCCTGGGCCTTGTAGACGGACACGTTCAGATCGAGGGCCCGATTATCCCCGGAAAGACCTCCATGAACTTCGGAGCCCGAAGAACCTGGACAGATATAGTCAAGAGCATCGCCATGCTCTTCATCAAGAACCCGAACACCGAGGAGATGGCCGGAAAGACGCACTACGATTTCGGCGACTTCAATCTTAAACTTGTCCACAAATTCTCTCCTGTCAGCAAGCTTTCCTGGTCCAGTTACTACGGTCAGGACCTCCTGAAAGCCGGACTGGTTGTAAACCAGAGGGAAGACAACTCCTCTACGAGAGCAGATCTCGACTTCAACCTTAAATGGGGCAACATCCTCAGCACCCTCACCTGGGACAGGCAGTGGTCTGAGACCTTCGATATGGAGGCCTCGCTCTTCTACACAAACTACACGTCCCGTATGGAGGCTGTTGTCAACGCCTCGATGGTCGAGGTCGACGAGGATGGCAATAGGACCAATATAGGCCTCAACCTGTTCGAGAACAACCTTTCGCGAGTGTACGACATCGGTGCGAAGGTCAATTTCTTCAGCAAGCGCTGGGAGGGGCACCACATCCGCTTCGGCGGGAGCGGCCTTGTCCACACCTATGACCCGTCGCGCGATTCCGGAATCAAGGTGAAGATGAACGGAATGCCGGTTACCGACATGACCCCCGACAAACAGAGCAAGCACTACCTCGGAGGGGAGCTGGCCGCGTATGCCGAAGACGAAATCACGCTCGGACGAAGGTGGCGCCTGAACCTTGGCCTGCGAGACGCCCTTTACCTCGTGGACGGCAAGGCCTACAACCGGATAGAGCCCCGCGCCGCCGTCAAGTTCATGGCGACGGACTACCTCGACTTCAAGGGCTCTTTCTCGACCATGAACCAGTTTGCCCACCAAGTTTCGGCAGTCTACATCGACCTGCCCACCAACCTCTGGATGCCCTCCACGGCCAAGGTCAAGCCGATGAACTCGAATCAGTACGTCCTCGGCGGAACTCTCAAGCTGCCCGTCGGAGTAAGCGTTGATATCGAGGC
Organism: Bacteroidales bacterium; assembly: GCA_016286145.1. GTDB lineage: Bacteria > Bacteroidota > Bacteroidia > Bacteroidales > UBA932 > Cryptobacteroides. Next base: position 13,540 of record JAEESD010000018.1, read on the forward strand.
GTTCTACAAGTCTATGACTCACCTCTACGAGTATACCGGCACCAACGCCATCCTGCCCCAGATCGACCGCTGGGAGGAAGTATTCGAAGAGGGTATCGGCCGCGCATATGGAACCGAACTGAGCATCGAATACGAGTCGAAAAAGTTCCAGGCGGCGGCTTACTATACGCTCTCAAAGAGCGAACGCCTGTTCAAGACATTCTCCCATTCCTGGTATCCCGACCGTTTCGACAACCGCCATAAGATTACGCTCACGGCCTCATACCGCTTCAACAAGAAATTCGAGCTCTACGGCGCCTGGCTCTACCACAGCGGCAACCGCTTCACCGGCAAGACCGGAGTAATCTGGAACGGTGAAAACGAACTGGGATACGAACTTTACGGCTCTCCGAACAACTTCGAACTGCCGGCCTACCACAGGATGGACGTGGGCCTCAACTTCCACAAAAAGACGCGCCACGGTTTCGATTCCACGACCACGATCAGCCTCTACAACGCCTATAACCACGTCAACCCGATGTTCGGTTTTACCGAGCAGCACGAGGGCCGCATGGTCGGCGTTTCCTACGGCATCATCCCTATCATTCCTACTATTAGTTTCTGTCTAAAGTTCTAACGTCCTATGAATAAAAAGTTTGCTTTGATTCTCGTTGCCGCGCTGGGGCTCTGCTCCTGCGAGGAGCGCTTCGAACTGAACGACGTGGGCGGAGAACCCAGAATGTATGTCGAATGCTATGCCGGACTCGCAGACACAACGATAGTCCAGCTCTACAAAGCTATGCCCGTTAACGCCAAGGCCTCAGACGGAAGGGATTTTACTCTGAAGCGCCTCGATTTCAAGATTAACGGAACGCCTGTCAGTCTGAAATCTTTAAGCGACTCTCTGTCTTGGTTCTATACAGACAGTCCTATCAGCGCCGGCTCTGAACTTAGCCTTGAAGTAGAAACGGAAGAGACAGCGCCGATAAGCGCAACTGCTACCGTGCCGACCAAGCCCGCATTCACTACTACCGCCCAGATGATCGGAGGACCGGTAATGCCTTATATTCAGTTTACGGTCAACTTCCAGGGCGAGGTCGCTCCGACTGGCCGCTATGGAATCGGAATAAAACAGTACATCAAGACCCACCGCGACGACGGCTCCGAAGATATCGAATATGATATGTCCGCCGCGCCGACTATGATCAACGGAGATATTGCGGCAGAGCATAGCCTTACTGTAATGGGATATCCCGAGTCATTCCATTTCGGGATGTTCAGCGGAGAAGATCTCGAAGACGGTAAGACAATCAACGCTATAATGATGTACGACCCCCGCGAATACACCTGGGAGGAAATCAAATACGACGACGATGGTAACGAAACCGGAACCGTCACGGTAACGCTTTCACTAAAACTTCAGATACAGATACTGAGGTTCTCCGACGAGAGCTACGGTTATCTCAACTCTCTTTACAACCGCCAGGACAACCTCCTCGCGATGCTGGGCTTCTGTCCCCCCACCGTCGCCTACACCAACATCTCCGGCGGGTACGGCGTACTCGGCGGGCTCTCGCTCGCCGAAAGCGAAATAATAGATATCGCGGATCTTCTTTAGGCCGAATGCGCCGCCGATTGAATTACTTCACCAAGAGTAGGATGTGCGTGGATAACCGCCTGAAGGTCGGCTAAAGTTGCGCGCTTGGCGAGCAGCGCGGCGATTTCCTGCACGATATCAGCGGCATGGGGCCCGAAAAGGTGGCAGCCCAGCAGGCGGCCGTCCTGCTCGGAGACAAGCAGCTTGCAGAATCCGTCTGCATCGTCCATGGACACGGCCTTGCCGTTGGCGCGGAACATCGACTTAAGGCAGCGGACCGGGATTCCGGCAGCCTCAGCCTCTTCCTCCGTCATGCCGACCGTCGCCGCCTCGGGCATCGTGAACACGGCCGCGGGGATGATGCCGAAATCGATCGAGTCCGGCTCGCCACAGATATGGTTCAGCGCCCGAAGGCCCTGGAACGTGGCGGCATGGGCCAGCATCATCTGGCCGAGGACATCGCCTATCGCATAAACGCCGGGGACGTTAGTCTCCATATTCTGGTCGACCGTGATCCCGCGGCGGGTGAATTCGATCCCGATGTCGGCGAGATTCAGCGAGTCCAGGTTTGCCCTGCGGCCTACGGCCATCAGGACCACGTCCGCCTGGGCTGCCGCCTCGCCCGCCTTCGCAAGATACGAAACCGAAAGTCCGCCCTCGACCTGCGAGATGCCGGTAACCTGCGCGGCCGTTTCGATTTTGATACCCCGCTTGCCGAGCGCGAGCTTCAGCCTCTTCGCGAGGTCCACATCGAACCTCGGCAGGATAGTCGGAGCGTATTCGAGAACGCTCACCTCGCTGCCGAAGCTCTTGAAGATCGAAGCGAACTCCAGGCCGATAACTCCGCCGCCGATGACGGCAAGGCGCCTGGGGACCTCCGGAAGATTCAGGATCTCGCGGGAAGTGATAACGCCCGGGAGGTCGGCGCCCGGAATCGGGAGCGATGCAGACACTGAGCCCACAGCGATTATAATCTTGTCGCCGGTGATTTCCTCGCCGTTAACGATAACCGTGCGCGAGTCTTTTAGTGAAGCGTGGCCTTCGACCAGCGTGATGAGCTTGTTTTTCATCAACTGGGCGATTCCGCCCTGGAGCTGCTGGACTACCTCCGCCTTGCGTTCGAGGACTTTTGAGTAATCGAACGCCGGCGCGGCGGCTATTCCCAGCGCCTCCGCCTTACGCATTTCTTCGATAAGACCTGCATAGTGGCAGAAGGTTTTAGTAGGGATGCAGCCCTCATTGAGGCAGGTTCCGCCAAGGGGACCGTCGCTGATAAGAGTAACTTCGATTCCCCTTTTTGCCGCTTCAACTGCGGTTTCGTATCCGCCAGGACCGGCGCCAATGATTATAATTCGCATTTCAGGATAGGATTGCGTGCTGCTGTTGTTTCGTCGGGACGGGTGATCGGGGCCTTATGAGGTGCGTTGTGGAGGATATCCGAATCCGCCGCGGCCTCGCGGGCGATTTCGTGCATTACATCGATGAACGCGTCGAGCGTCTCCTTCGACTCGGTCTCGGTAGGCTCTATCATAAGGGCCTGGTGGAAGAGCAGAGGGAAGTAGATAGTCGGTGCGTGGAAACCGAAATCGAGCAGGCGCTTCGCTACATCGAGGGTAGTCGCGCCGGGCTTGCCGGTCGAAGAGCCGTCGTCGATAAGACCGTCAAAGACGAATTCGTGTTTACAGACGGTAGGGATTGGGAGCTTGTAGGCGTCCTTCAGGCTTTCCTTGATATAGTTGGCGCCGAGGGTCGCGAGCTTGCCGGCCATCTTTACATTCTGCTTTCCGAGCATAAGGATGTAGGCATAGGCGCGAAGGATAACTCCGAAATTGCCCATGAATGCCGAGACGCGGCCGGCCGATGTCTTTGAAGAGCCCACGACCGTGAACTTGCCGTTCTCCAGCTTCTCCACCCTGGGGACGGGCAGGCAGTCCGCGAGCTTTTCGCAGACGCCGACGGGACCTGATCCGGGGCCGCCTCCGCCGTGGGGCGTCGAGAAGGTTTTATGGAGATTGAGGTGCATCACGTCGAAGCCCATATCGCCGGGACGGACCGTTCCGAGCAGCGGGTTCATATTCGCGCCGTCGTAGTAGAGCAGGCCGCCGCATTTATGGACCAGGGCCGCGATTTCCTTTATGTCCTTTTCGAAAAGGCCGAGAGTGTTCGGGTTGGTCATCATAATGCCGGCGATGTCCGGGCCAAGGAGCGGCCTGAGGGACTCCACGTCGACCAGGCCGTTCGCGCCGGACTTGACCTCGACTATCTCGAGGCCGCAGACCGCCGCTGAGGCGGGGTTGGTTCCGTGGGCACTGTCCGGGACGATGACCTTCGTACGGGCGGTATCCCCGCGAAGGAGGTGATAATTGCGGATTATCATCAGGCCGGTGAGTTCGCCGTGGGCACCGGCGCAAGGATTGAGCGTGAAGCGCTTCATTCCCGTGATGGCGGCGAGAGCCTTCTGCATTTCGTAGTAGACCTCGAGCGCGCCCTGGATAGTGGACTCGTCCTGAAGGGGATGCAAGCCCTGGAAGGCGGGCATCGCGGCTATCTCTTCGTTGATTTTCGGATTGTACTTCATAGTACAGCTGCCCAGCGGGTAGAAGCCGGTATCAACTCCGAAATTCATCTGGGAGAGGTTGGTATAGTGTCTGACGAGATCGGGCTCGCTTACCTCCGGAAGAACCGGGGACTCTGAGCGCAGCAGCCCGGCAGGGATTTCAGACAGACTGGCCTTAAAGCCATTATTTGGAAGGGTATAGGCGGTACGCCCAGGCTTCGAAAGTTCGAAAACAAGTTTATCGTAGTATTTCATTGATGAGCGTGTCTATATCTTCTTTACTTCTCTTTTCGGTCACGCAGAAGCTTGCGTAACCTTCTTCTGTCTTAAGCGCGGCGAAGAAGCCGGCCTGGTAGAGTTTCTTCTGAAGGGCGTCAAGATCCACGAGCGGCCTGAGGACAAATTCCTTAAGGAAGGGTTTGTCCGGGAAGACGGGCTCGAACTTTCCTGTCTTGAGCAGCTCTTCGTAAAGGTAATGGGCTCCGGCATACGATTTCTCGTTTACCTCGCGCATTCCCTGAGGACCCATCAGCGACAGGTAGACCGTCACATAAAGGGCCATCAGCGACTCGTTCGAGCAGATGTTCGAGGTCGCTTTCTCGCGGCGGATGTGTTGCTCGCGCGCTTGGAGCGTCAGGACGAAGGAGCGCCTACCCTCGGAATCGACCGTCTGGCCGACGATGCGGCCCGGGAGCTTACGCATATAGTCCTTCTTGCAGGCCATGA
>JAEESD010000149.1 GCA_016286145.1 Bacteroidales bacterium
GAGTATACCGCGCGTATGAACCAGGCCGCGACCGAGCTCGATTTTGAGACGGCCCAGGTTTGCAAAGACCGTCTCGCGCTCCTCGGAGAGCACTATTCGAAGAGTGTTATTTCATCAGCTCGCGATGTTGACGCTGATGTGTTCTGTTTAGATTTTGATCATATTTTTGGCGGTGAGGAGGTCGACTCCGAAAGCCTTCGCTCCGCTCATCCCTCCCACTTCGTGGGCCCCTCCCGTTCATGTGGCCACGGGCGGCCACAGGCCTCGGAGCCGATCCTCCTCACCGCTTGGGGTAACTTCCTTCGTATACGAGGTGGATCGGTTATCCAGAGTCTGAATCTGTCATTCAAGAGTAAGATTGAGGAAACAAGGGAGTCGATGCTGAGTACTTTTATCGCTGAGATCGAGTCGCAGTTCGGGGAACTGTCGAAGGAGGTGATAGTGCCGTTCCTGCCGGATGTGGAGATAGAGGGAGTGGAGTTTAAGATTCCGGTTCGGGGCGATAAGTTGGCGCTGCTGGAGCTGAGTGCAAAGAATGCGCGTGAATTCCATTTCAATTCGCTGAGGCAGTTGGAAAAGACCGATCCGGAGCAGTTCAAGAAGCAGGCGTTGGAGGAAATTCGCGATGCGCTTGGGTTGAAGGAACTTCCGATGCATATCGAGTGTTTCGACAACTCGAACATCCAGGGAACGAATCCCGTTGCATCGTGCGTCGTGTTCCGCGGCGGGCGCCCTTCGAAGAAAGATTACCGCAAGTTCAAGATAAAGACCGTTGTGGGCGCGAACGACTATGCTTCGATGAAGGAGGTGGTTAACAGGCGCTATTCGCGCTTGCTGGCCGAGGCTCCGGACGACCTGCCGCAGCTGGTTGTGATAGACGGCGGAAAGGGTCAGCTGGGGTTTGCGTGGCAGGCGATTCTGGAACTCGGGCTGGAGGATAAGTTCATGGTCGTGGGTCTTGCGAAGAGGCTCGAAGAGATCGTGAGGGTGGACGATCCGTATCCGCTGTTCCTTGATCGTAACTCCCAGGCCTTCAGGGTGATAACCCATATTAGAGACGAAGCCCACCGCTTCGGCATTACCTTCCACCGTAGCCTTCGCCGTAAGTCGCAGGTCCATTCCGTGCTCGACGATATCCCGGGAGTCGGCGAGCGTACGCAGCAGCGCCTGCTGCTGCGCTTCGGCAGCGTCGCCCGAATCGCCGCCGCCTCAGAGGCCGACCTCGCCGCGCTCGTCGGCCCTAAGCTCGCCTCGACAATTAAAGAAAAACTGAAATGAACGAAGAAAAATTCAATAAATGGTTCAACGTCTTCATCCTTGCGGGGATGTCGATCTGTGTAGTGCTTTCGTGTCTGGCAAAAATCCGTGACCTTGGCCTTACCGACTGGGGCCTGTTCGTGCAGTCTCTCTCGGAGCCGCGGGTGTTGCTGCTTCTGCTTACCGCCCTGGGAGCTCTCGCCGGGGTGGCCAGTACGGTATGTTCTGCCAACGGCTCGATCTGGACCTTCCTTTTCGGCCTTATAGACGTTGCTATCTACTCCTATATTCTTTTCGACAGCAAGAACCCTTCGCAGTTCCTCCTCCACGTCCTGTATATGATTCCGATGGAGTTCGTGGGATTCTTCCAATGGCGGAAAAAGGGAGCGGGAGCGAAAAAGCAGGTCAAGGCCCAGCGTATCGGCAAGGGTTCTGAATGGCTGAAATTCGGTGGCATTTTCGTCGGGGTGTTCGCTCTCGCTGCCGGAATCTCCTGGTTCGCGCTCTCGAAGTCCGGCTCGGATCTCACCGCCGGCAAGATCATCCTCGACGCCCTGATCACAACGGCCAATATCGTCGCCTTCGCGATGGGCGCATTCGCCTATATGGAGCAGTGGTATCTCTGGCTGCTGGTCAATATCTCTTCGATAGTGATGTGGGCGGGAATCCTTATCCACGACCCTTCTGCCAGTTACGCCATTATCCCGCTGGTGAAGTACTCCTTCTACCTTATCAACGGTATCAATGGTGTCCGCATCTGGTGGAAACTCAGCAAACCGGAAGCATAAAAGAAAGGCTTGGCGGGAAAGCGGGGCGGATTTGGGATAATAAAAAATTTAACTAACTTTGCAGTTCAATCGGTTAGAAAGAAAGAGTTAAAAAATACAAACTACTAAAATTTAAATCACAATGGAGTACGCTGAAATCGTAAAAAAGGTTCAGGCTATCATCGTTGACAAACTCGGTGTAGAACCTTCTGAGGTTACAGAGACCGCAAATTTCACAAATGATCTGGGAGCAGATTCTCTCGACACTGTAGAACTTCTTATGGAGTTCGAGAAGGTGTTCGGCATCAAGATTCCCGATGAGGAGACTGCTAACATCTCGACTGTAAAGGACGCTTGCGACAAGGTCGCCGAGAAGCTCGGTTAATTCTTAATCGCAACAAACCTATAAGGAGAACGGCTGAAGAGTCGTTCTCTTTTTTTGTATATTTGAGGGTATGAAACGGCTGATAACCATACTTTCAATAGCGATGATCCTTACCGGATGCGGCGCTTCACATAAAAAGCTCAACCTGGATGATCCGTGGCCGGAGTTCAGTTATGAGACTATGGACACGTATCTGGACGGTAAGATCGTGGAGGTGGAATATTCCTGTTTCATCGGTATCGGTCAATCTACTATCCGGAGTCAGGCGGAACTGAAAGCGGAAGCTGATGCTAAGGCCAGGATGGCAGAGGCGTTCAGGAAAGACAGAGCGAAACTAAGAGGCGTAACCCGTGTCGGCGAGACGCTAATCCGCTTCGATGAAGACAGCAAACTCTATACGGTATACTTAAGAGTAGGAGTTCCAAAGCAGAATATCGACAGATATAAAAAGAAATGACTATATTTGGAGACTAGCAACATATTTAAAACTAAAATAACACGCTTATGAAACGCATCCTTTCTATCATCGCAGTAGCAGCTGTAATGGTTGCTGCATCTTCCTGCGGATCTTCCAAGAAAGCAACTCAGCCTCAGCCCGGCGAGGTAACTCAGACCGAAACCGTTGAGGGAACAACAGTAAACCAGGCCCCTTGGTCGCAGTTCGGCTACGCAATGGGCGAAGGCTACAAGAGCGGTAAGATCGTAGAAGTTCCTTTTGTTTACTTCACCGCAGTAGGCGAGTCCCAGAACCAGAGAATCGCAGAGGAGATGGCCCGCAGCGCCGCTTACTCTCTGATCTCGAATACTTTCAATGTAAAGAACATTGACCAGAAGGTTTCTGACGCTATCAGCGAGATTACCGATCAGGGAAGCGAGGAAGAAGTCACCCGCGTAACCCGCGCAACCGAGGACTTCAGCAGGTATCTTTCTCAGGTAAGTACCAGCACCGTTCAGGGCTTCACCCCCTTCGGCGAGACCGTAATCCAGTTCGATCAGGAGACTAAGCTCTATAAGATCTGGGCCCGCGTAGGTATGCCCGCAAAGAACTGGGAGAAGATTTATAAGAACTGCCTCAACTACAAACCGAAGGAGCTCTCCACTAAGGAACTCAAAGCTTTCGAGAAGGTTCAGAAAGACATCCTCGGAACTATCTTCCAGGTAGAGGACGAAGACGAGGAGTAAATAATGCGTAAGTTACTGGCCGCCGCCGCGCTGAGCATTCTGTTCTCAGTCGCGGGGTATTCTCAGGGCTACCCTACGGAGTGGGATGAG
>JAEESD010000019.1 GCA_016286145.1 Bacteroidales bacterium
TTCTTCCCCAACTTCCTGAACCTGGACGCTACCTACAATCAGGACGATGCCTGGAAGGCGGACGACCCGAAGCGCTATGTCCACGAAGTCGCGACCATGGGCTGCCGTACCCGCGTCTATGGAAACAAGTTCGGCCCCAAGACCTCAATCGGCCGTGGAAACCTCAGCTTCACAACCATCAACATCGTCAAGCTCGCAATCGAGTGTATGGGAATCGAGGATAAGGACACCCGTATCCAGAAATTCTTCCAGAAGCTCGACTGGGCTCTCGACATCGCCGCAAAGCAGCTCAACGAGCGCTTCGACTTCCAGAAGACCGCCCTCAAGAAGCAGTTCCCTCTGCTGATGAACGGCCTCTGGCTCGGCAGCGAGAAGCTCGACGACAACGACACTATCGAGAGCGTGATGAACCAGGGAACCCTGTCGATCGGCTTCATCGGCCTCGCCGAGTGTCTGATCGCCCTTATCGGCAAACACCACGGCGAAAGCGAAGAGGCCCAGGACCTCGGTCTCAGGATCGTTTCCCATATGGCCGAGAAGATCAACGGCTTCGCCGAGACCTTCCAGCACAACTTCACCTTCCTCGCCACTCCGGCCGAGGGTCTGTCCGGAGCTTTCACCCGCAGGGATAAGAAGACCTTCGGAGTCCTGCCCGGTATTACCGACAAGGATTACTACACTAACTCCTCACACGTCCCGGTATACTATCACTGCACTCCCGAACACAAAGCAAAGATCGAGGGCCCGTACAACAAATACGAGAACGCAGGCCACATCTTCTATGTGGAGATCGACGGAGACGCAACACACAACCCGGAGGCTATTATGCAGATAGTGGACCTGATGGACAAGTACGACATCGGCTACGGTTCAGTGAACCACAACCGCAACCGCTGCCTCGACTGCGGCTACGAAGACAGTACCGAAGATCTCTCCGAATGTCCTCACTGCCACGGCCACCACATCGACACTCTCCAGCGTATCACCGGATACCTGGTCGGAACCACCAACAGGTGGAACAGCGCCAAACTCGCCGAACTCAAAGACCGCGTAGTCCACAAGTGAAAATAAGCATACTGGACATAGTTCATCAGACAATGGCCGACGGACCCGGTTTCCGTACGGCCATTTACTGTGCCGGCTGTAACCATGCCTGCCCGGGCTGCCATAACCCGCAGTCGTGGAACATCAATAACGGCCATTGGATGGAAATAGACGAACTGATGGACATCATCAAGGCCGACTCTATGTCCAATGTCACCTTCACCGGCGGGGATCCTTTCTGCCAGGTAGAGGCCTTCACGGAACTCGCCCGCAGGATTAAGGCGGAGACCAGCAAGAACATCTGGTGTTGGACGGGTTATACTATCGAGGAAATCCAGGCAGACGAGCGTCTCGCCCAGATGCTGCCTTATATAGACACCCTGGTCGACGGGCCCTTCATCCTGGCCCAGCGAGACACTACCCTTCTTTTCAGGGGCAGCCCCAACCAAAGAATCATACATCTTACTCCGGTGGAGGAAGATGTATGTCCTGGTGCTGTTGAGCTTGTAAAGCCCAGATAAGGTTAGAGATTGAATCTGAGACCAGCTTCTACACTGAACATCAGCGGCCTGTCTGTCCTGATGCTCTTAGGCTGGTTTCCGGGGAAGTAGTACTTCACACAGGGATCTACATAAAGACCGAGAAGGTCTGATACCCTGAACTCTACTCCTATACCTCCGAATACTCCGTACTGGAGAGAAGGTACTTTCTCGCTGAGGAGGGGAGCAGAACTGAGATTGTAGATGAAGTACTGGCTCGAGATTGCTTTCTCGGCAATTCCTCCCGCATAGCAGTAGAACAGAAGAGTCTTACTGTCTACTACATCGTAAGCCAGGGATACGGGAAGACCGACATACTGAAGGTTGTGTGTAAACTGTCCTTCTTCTGTCTTGTACTTACCCTGGAAGGTCCTGCTAAGGAACGACCAGTTTACTCCTGCGCTTACGGAGAGTTTTTCAGCGAAGTGATAACGGGCGCTCAGTCCCAGCGAGACGGGGATTCCGTAAACGGATACGCTGGTTTCCTGAATTCCCTCTGAAGGAAGACCGCTGGAGAAGGCGGGTCTGGCGCTGTTGAAGTGTGCGTCGTTGCCTCCTACGATTCCGCCGAGCTTGATAGCAGCCTTACGGCTGTTTTTCTTAGCATTCATAGCGTCTTCGGCTTCCATCTGAGCGAAGGGATCCACCCAGGGGGCCTGAGGTTTTGCAGGCGCGGGGGCGACTTCACCCTCCTGGCTTTCCTTTTCTGGTTCAGAGGCTACTACCCCCTTGTCATCACCGACCTGATCGGTGATCTCAGATTCCCGGTCGGAGCCGGGAATGACGGAGACGTTCTCCGGAATGACGGAAGCATTCTTCGGAAGCACCGAAATTTGATCGGGAGCCTGGATCTCTTTGGGAACGAAACCTGCGCGGGACTCCCTTGAGGGGACAGCTACGCTGCTGTCTTCCACCTGAGCGACCGGGCCTGACGGCTGAGGAGCGACGGTGAGGAGTTCTTCGCCTGATTGTATGATAGTTTTTTCGGTATTGCCTACAAAGAAGACAGCGGCAAGGGCTGCCATTGCCATCGCAAACGCAGGCGCGCCCCAGAGTAGCCACGACCGCCTGGGAGCGGCTGCGGCGGCAGTAGCCGCGGAGTCCAGACGCGCCGACACAGCCTTCCAGGCGCCGCGCGGTGCTTTCACCGCGGCGTCTTCGAGACCCTCCTTAAAGAGGAGGTCGAGGTCTTTATTTGTGTCTTTACGCATCTTAATACTGTTCTTTGATCTTTTTCTGCAGCGTCACCCTGGCTCGTTGGAGCTGAGAGCGGGACGTAACTTCCGATATACCGAGGGCCTCACCGATTTCTTTGTGTGAGTAGCCTTCTATAACATACATATTGAATACGGTTCTCAGGCCGGGAGGCAGGGCCGCTACCATCTTCAGCAACTCCTTGTATCCTATCTGAGCCGTAGCTGAAGGGGTGTCGGCTATTATGCCGCGCGCCTCGTCTACGTCGTCACTCTGCTTCAAAACGTCGTGTTTTCGCAGGGACATCAGCGCAGTGTTTACAAAGATCTTGCGGGCCCAGCCCTCGAAAGAGCCTTCGCCCAGGTAGGTGTCCAACTTACTGAAGAGAGTAACAAAACCGTCTTGCAGTACGTCCTGAGCGCTGTCGCGATCTCCCATATAGCGCAGACAAACGGCGAACATTTTGTCCGCCAGCATGTCGTAGATCGCTTTCTGGGCCCGACGGTCGCCGGACCTTGCGTCTTCCAACCACGTATTAAGATGCGACTTACTCCTAAAAAGTTGCATACGCATCGAAATTACTTCTATACAAAAGTAAGCATTTTATCGTATTTTTGTGGGAGATGCTTCGCAGAACCCTTATAGCCGCCCTTGCGGCGCTCGCATTTTCGCTCGGCCTGCGTGCCCAGGAAATCCTGGACCCGCCGGGGCCTTATGTACCTATCGCGGCAGACATCTCCGATATCGCCGCGATGGTAGCAGACGGCTATTATGAGGCCGCGCTGGAGGCTATGGAGCCGATGATGGCCGCAGATAGCACGGACGACGCGCTGTTCTATTACCGTGGGCTGTGCCGGCTCGGGCAGGATAAGTTCGCGGATGCGGCGGCCGACTTCGAACGCGCGATCTGGCTCGACCCCCGGAACAGCGACTACTACGAACAGCTCTATACGGCCTACAGCTATATGGGGCTGGCGGAAAGCGCCGATTCGCTCCATCTCCAGATGGCCCGCCTCTTCCCGCGGAAGTACCGTTCTCCTTATATCCTCACAAAGCTCGCCGAACACGAATGGGTGGTCGAGCGGAACGATTCGCTGGCGCTGCGCTATTTCGAAGAGGCAATCGCTGCCGACGAGGAGTATGCCCCGGCTATGTACGGAAAAGCCGAGCTTTGTTATAAGACGGGCAATTTCTTGGGCTACTTCTCGACCCTGGAGTCTTTCGTCAAGGCCAATTCCCTGGATGTAGATATCAAGGGCAACTACCTTCAGAGGGTGGTGGAGCGGCTGGACGGCCCTACATACCGAATCTGGCATAATCAAATCGACGGGATAATGGACACCTTCGTCCAGACCTATCCTACAGACTCGTGCTCGCTGGTATCTGCCGGCCGCTGGTTCTATTCGACAGAGCAGAAGGAAAAGGGTATCGGATACTTCAAGCAGTGGAAGGATACGAACCCGGATAATTTCTTTGCGACCTCGCTCTGGATCAGCATCATAATGCGCGAGGGGACGGACAAAGACGTCATCGCCGCCTGCGACGAAGCTCTTAAGCGATTCACCAAACCCGAGAACCGGGTCGAACTTCTCTGTATCAAGGCCGACTGCCTTTACAGGATAGGGCGCAAGACTAAGGCTTTCAGTACCTATGAAAAGGCCTTGAAAGCAGATCCGGACAACCTTATGACCCTCAACAATTACGCATACTTCCTCTCGCTGGAAAAGCGCAACCTCTCGAAGGCGGAGAAGATGAGCCGCAAGACTGTCGAGGGCGACCCGGACAACGTAAGCTACCTTGATACATACGGCTACATCCTTTACCTCCTTAAGCGCCCGGCCGAAGCCAAGACCTGGTTCAAGAGGGCGATCATCTATGGAGGCAAGGAAGACGAGGCTGTTCTCAGACACTACTCGATGGTGTTGGAAGCCCTCGGAGAGAAAGAGCTGGCGCTGTACTACAAATCCCTTTACGAAGCGAAATCCCGCCAGCAATGAAACGCCTGTTCTGCAGTATTGCCCTTATGATTATTCTTGTGTCTCCCGCCTTCGGAGAGACCAAGGCCGGTATGCAGAAGAAGCTTTCCAAAGTTCAGAACGAGATAGCCGAGCTTGACAGGCAAATCAAGGCGAATGAAGCGAAAAGCTCAGACGCCCTCGCTCAGCTAACCCTCACCCGCAAGAAGATAGACGCCGGGAAGGAACTGACGACAGAGCTCGGGAAGCAGATTGATTCGACCAACAAGCGTATAGGTCAGAAGAAAAAAGACATTTCGAAAGCTTCCGAGCGCTACGAAATGATGTTGGACGCCTATGAGCTCCTTATCCGCAAGGCCTACACTAACCGGGATACAAAAATGTGGCTTACCTACATCTTTTCCGGGAAAGACTTCGGCCAGATACTTCGGCGCTACAACTATCTCCACAGCGTGTCCGAGGATATGCGCGCCCAGGCCCGCGAAATCAGGGACCAGAAGGCCCACCTCGAGAGGCAGATGGAGGCCCTGGACTCGCTGCGCGCCGAAGAACTTAGTCTTCTCAAGGCCCGTTCAGACGAACTGAAGATCCTAAAGGCCGACGAAAAGAGCGAGAAGGCGATGGTCGACAAACTCAAACGCAACAAGGCCAATTTCCAGAAACAGCTTGCAAGGAAGCAGAAAGAAGCTGAAGCGCTCAACAAATCTATCCGGGAGTTCGTCCAGAAACAGGCCGGAGGCGGTAAGAGCTCAGGGAAGAAAGGAACGACTACCGGCAAGAGCAGCCCGAAGAATCCGGCCGACGTTAAACTTTCGAACGAGTTTGCCGGAAACAAAGGCAAGCTCCCCTGGCCGGTTCAAGGTACCGTGGTAGGCCAGTTCGGCCAGCACAATCACCCCGTCTACACCAACGTCCAGCTGCCTTTCAACAACGGCTGCAATATCGCCACCGCCGCCGGCGAGCCTGTCAAAGCGGTCTTTGCGGGCACAGTGAAGAACGTCGCCGTAATGCCGGGATATAATCAGTGCGTGCTCGTCCAGCACGGAGACTACTATACCTTCTACTGCAAGCTGCGCGACGTCCGGGTTAATACCGGAGACAAAGTAAAGGTAGGAGACATCCTCGGTACAGTCGATACCATCTCCGGAGAGACCCAGCTCCACTTCCAGCTCTGGAAATCCACCGATCCCCAGGATCCGGAAAACTGGTTGAGGTAGTTTCTAGAACAGCTTCTTACGGGCAATCAGATCGCGGTAGCGGGTGAGGACCTCATCCACTACATTTTCCCAACTGCGAACGATAGTGTGTGAGGCTTCGATGCCGGCGCGGCGTACAAGGTCGCGGTCTGCAGCGAGGCCTCTCAATGTATTCTCGAAGGACTCGATGCTGTTTTCGATAAGGAAGCCGTTGTAGCCGTCCTGAAGGATGGTGCTGGCGGTCGAATCCTTGACCATCACGGCCGGGGTATGTAGCGCGGCGGCTTCGCGTACGACGAGCGGAGCGTTGTCGTAGAGCGAGGGGAACAGGAACAAGTCTGCGACTGCGTAGTATTTCTTTATCTGGGCGCGGTCGGTAAGGACTCCCACGAAGGTTGTTTTGTCGTCTAAGCCTTTTTCGTGGACCATTCTCTTCATATCGCCGGCGGCGTAGCCCGTCCCCACGAAGAACATCCTGAAGGGAAGGTCCTTGACCTGCTCGAGAGTATCGATTATAAAGCGAGTTCCCTTTTCCCAAATATGCTGGCCTACGAAAAGAAGGACGAATTCGTCCTTACCTACTCCCAGTTCCTCGCGGACACTCGCGAAATACTCGTCAGAGTAGTCCGCAACAAGATCGCTTCCGTTATCGACAACCTCGACGTCGCCCTTGAAACCATAGTCGTAGATTACTTCCTTGACCGATTCCTGGGGGACCCAGACTTCGTCTACCTGCTGGTAGAAGGCAACTATGTTTTTGATGATTTCGTCTACAACAAGCCCGCTCTTAAGGACGCGTTTGAAATCGTCGCGATACTTGGAGTGGAAGGTGGCGACGATAGGGATGTTCTGGACCTTGGCGATACGAAGCGCCGCCTTGCCCGAACTGAACGGGCAGTGGGCGTGGACCAGCTTGAACTGACGCTGGAGCAGCCGGCTCAGGTAGACAGGGTCCATCTCGGCCATTCCGGTGACGTAAGGGTGGCGGAACGGGACCGGGATAGAGGGATAACCCAGGACTTCGTAATCACACTTGCTATAATCGGCGGAGGGGACGCTGGGGGTAATAACTCCTACGCCTCCCACCTTTTTCTGGAGCCAATATGCGTAGTTCTCTACACAGACCGAAACGCCGTCCATCACGGGTGGGAAAGCGTCGCAGCAGAGACCAATATTCAGATTTTCAGCCATAGTTTAAAAGTTTTTCGGCTGCAAAGATACACTTTTTCGGCGATAGACGGCTACTCGTGGGTAGCGAAACGCTGCTCGGCGAGTTTCTCGTACTTGGTTCCCGGACGGCCATAGTTGGCGTAAGGGAAGATGGAGATGCCTCCGCGAGGGGTAAACAGGCCGGTAACTTCGATATACTTGGGATCCATCAATTTGATCAGGTCCTTCATAATCTTGTTGACGCAATCCTCGTGGAAATCGCCGTGGTTACGGAAGCTGAAAAGGTAGAGTTTGAGGCTCTTGCTCTCGACCATCTTGACGTCCGGAATATACGAGATTCGGATTTCCGCGAAATCCGGCTGACCTGTGATGGGGCAGAGGGATGTAAACTCGGGGCAGTTGAACCTTACCCAGTAGTCGTTGTCCTGATGAAGATTGTCGAAGGTCTCAAGCAGGTTGGGAGCATACTCCCAGGTATATTCTGTTGCGTTGCCGAGGGCGCTGAGTTGCCCGCGTTCTCTTTCTTTTGACATATCTATTCTGCGAGATTGAAGGGGTTGTACGAAATATTTCTGTCGTAGGCATCGATGCCCTCGTGTTGTTTGATCTTACGGACGACGATAGTCGTGACAGGAAGAATGATGATCTCATAAAGGACCTTGGCGGTGACCTGAGTCAGCATCATCGTGAGGATCACCTTGGCGGGAAGGATGCCGGCAAAAGCGATGGGCATAAAGATCAGCGAGTCGGTAAGCTCGCCCGCGAGCGAGGAGAGAATCGCGCGCCAGCCGAAGCCACGGCCGCTGGTAGCAACCTTCATCTTAGACATCACCCACGCGTTCATCGTAGATCCGAACACGAAGGCGAGAAGCGATCCGGCCATCGACCTGGGGACAAAGCCAAAGATACGGTCGAAGCTTTCCGCTATCTCCCTGCTGTCCTCGAAGAGCGGGGCGGGGAGATTGGTGACGAGCAGGGAAACCAGCGTGACGAAAAGACACATCGCGAATCCTGTCCATATCACCGTCTGGGCCTTCTTGAAGCCGTAAACTTCAGTAAGGCAGTCATTGATGATATATGAGATCGGGAATAAGATTACCGCGCCGGGAAGTTGGAACGGAAGAGTTCCTACCTGCCAGAGCCTGGGGACGAATAAATTGGAAGTGATGAGGCAGACGTTGAAGACGATTGCCAGCACCAGAAAGGTTGGTGAATAGGTTGTTTTGTTCATTTCTCTTGTTTTTATAGTGGTACCAAGCACACTTGGAAAGCCCTGGGGCTTTTCCTCGGGGGCAAAGGTATGAAAAAAATTCTTTTCTGAAAAAAATGTACTTATGTGACAGAAGATTTGTCCTGTGACGGAGCATTGCTTTCCTTTGTTCCAAACGGACTTTTATGCTATGAAACGCTTCTTAATCATATCATTTTTATTGACGCTCTCCTGCTGCGCTGATAAGCCCGGGGCAATCAGCATCAGGCGTGGGGACTCTATGTTTCGCAATATAAAGAGGGAGACTGTTCCGGTTGTCGGCGGTTTTTCCGGTCCGGAAACAGACTCCTTGGGCTTGAAGGATTCCCTTCCCCCTGTTTTCGAAGAGCCGGAGATACCGCCCCGCATTTATGCCTGCGGGGTGGAGAACCCGGAGTCAGACAGCCCTGTTTTCGTTGTGTTCGAAGACGGATTGAGGTTCTTTGAATATAAGCTGGCAGCCCGCGCAGTTGATGCAGACACACACTTCCTGATAGGGCCGGATATGTATATTGCTCTGACTGAAGGCTCCAGTACGACCGTTTACAAAAACGGCAGCCCGGAGTTTTCTTTTAAGGCCAGAGAATATATTGAGTCGATGATAAAGCGTAAGGACGGGCTCTGGACGCTGGGGGTCAACCGCGGCGGAGACGGCTTCGCCTTGAGAAAAGACGGGGAGGCCGTGTTCTCGAAGACCAGCGGGACCCCCGGAAGGTTGTATGTTGATGAGGATCACCTGTACTTTGACTACTCCCTGAGCGTAGGCGGGAAAACTATGCGCTATTTGGTTAAAGATGGAGATGATTTCGCTCTCACCTCCCCTTTCGGGGGGACGCTCCTCGCATCAAGGGTCCACGAAGGTGAAATATGGTTTCTTGAAAGCGGCGAAGATGCCCTGTCTCTGGCCGGATCTGAGAGTCAAGTGCTGTATCAGGAAAGGATAGGTTTTGGGGTCAGGTCGGCCGAGCTGTATGGGGCCGGGGCCAGTTGCAGCGCAGTCGTAAATATGGTCGCGCTGGCGTATGGGATGCCGGCGGAGCTGGTGTGTGAGGGGGAAGAAGAGTGGCTGAAAGGCGGAGGAAGCGGGTCGTATCACTACTACGACAGCGAGCCTTCAGTCCACATTACATTTACGAAGGATATGGGACAGCTCTCTGTATGCGGGTTTGGCGGCGCCGCCGAAGAGCGTATCCAGGGAGTCCGCTTCGAGAGCGAGCGCTGCGCGATGCAGTACGGAGGACAGATTTATCTAGCTTGCAGCTCTACAGACGGTTCGCCTCCCTTTATATGGAAAAGAGGGAACTCCAGGATGAGCCTGGATCTTAAAGGATATTTGACAGGGATATATGTGGAGGCGCAGGATTAGTCGTCCCAGCGCAGCAGGCGGGAGCCGTCTTCGAGAACTGAGATGCTGACTTTCAGCGTCTCTTCAGGAAGAAGGTCTTCGATATTCTCCGGCCATTCCATCAGACACAGGCAGCCGCTGTCGAGATAATCGTAAAGGCCGATATCCAGGGCTTCTGACTCTTTCTCGATACGATAGAAGTCGAAGTGATAAACCGACTCTCCGTTCGAGGCGCGGTACTCGTTCACGATAGCGAAGGTCGGAGAACTGACGGCATCGTCGCGAACTCCCAGTTCATGGCAGATGGCGGTAGTGAAGGTTGTCTTTCCGGCGCCCATAGGGGCGTAGAAGGCAATCAGATTATGGCCCGCGGTCTGGGAGAGGAACTCCCTTGCTGCAGCGCCTATCTCCGACAGGTTGGATATCTTGATTTCGTGATTCATTTCAGGGCGGCGGGTTGAACCTGCCGACGCAAAGATAAGGAAAAAATGCTGACACACGTATATGGAGCCAAATGTATAGGCATAGACGCTATAGGGGTAACTGTTGAGGTCGATATCTCGCTGGGGATAGGCGTACACCTCTGCGGGCTGGCAGACGTTGCTGTAAAGGAGAGCCTGCTTAGGACCGTTACCGCCCTTCAGAGCCAGGGCTACCGGATCCCTGGTAAGAAAATAGTTATCAATCTCGCTCCCGCGGATACACACAAAAACGGTTCGGGCTACGACCTGCCTATCGCCATCGGAATCATCGCGGCCTCCGAGCAGGAACGGCTCCCGAACCTTGGCCGCTACCTGCTGATGGGCGAGCTGGGCCTGGATGCGACAGTAAGGAGCGTGCCCGGAGGGCTGCCCACCGCCGAGCTAGCGCGAAAAGAGGGTTTTGAAGGCTGCATCCTTCCCTACGACTCCGCGATGGAGGCCGCTCAGCTCGAGGGGATACGCGTCTACGGAGTCCGGACTATGGGCGAGGCTATCCTCGCGCTGAGCGGCTCTCCCGAGGCGGAGTCGCTGCTCGTTTCGGGGACGGTCCCGCTGGAAGACGAAGCGCCCGCGCCGGAGATGGATTTTGCCGACATCATCGGCCAGGAAAATGCGAAAAGAGGGGTGGAGATAGCGGCCGCAGGCGGACACTGTCTGATTCTTATCGGCAGTCCCGGTTCGGGTAAGAGCTCGCTGGCTAAAGCAATGGCGGGTATACTTCCTCCTCTTACTATGGAAGAGTCGCTGGTAACCAGCAAGATATACTCCGTCGCAGGCCGCGGTAACCTCCGATGTGGCTTTATGCGCTCGCGCCCCTTCCGCGCTCCGCACTACAGCGCTTCGCTGCCCGCCATCATCGGAGGCGGTGGCGGCGACGGAGTCTTTCCCGGGGAGGTCTCGCTGGCCCATTCGGGAGTTCTCTTCATAGATGAAATCGCCCATATGCCCAAGTCCACGGTCGAGGCCCTGCGCGGCCCGCTGGAAGACCGAAAGGTTACAATTTCCCGTCTCAAGACTAAGGTGGAGTATCCTGCTTCTTTCACTTTGGTTGCCGCATCAAACCCCTGCCCCTGCGGCTACTATGGAGAGGGCGACAGATGTACTTGCACCCCGACTCAGCGCCTAAACTACCTCTCGCGTCTGAGCGGTCCAATCCTGGACCGAATAGACCTGCAGGTAATCGTGCGAAGTATTTCGCCGACCGTTCTGGCGGAGCGCGCGTCCTGCCCTGGCGAAAGCTCCGCTACCGTTGCCGCCAGGGTCCTGAAGGCGCGCGAAATCCAGCGGCAGCGCTTCGCAGGAGAAAGTATCAACTGCAACGCCGAGATGAACAACCGCCTGATCGAGCGCTACTGTAAGTTATCTCCCGAATGCCAGGAAACAATGCAGCAGCTCATAGTAAAGATGCAGTTCTCGATGAGGGCCTACTACCGTATAATCAAAGTCGCCCGGACTATCGCCGATCTCGCCGGATCCCAGGACATCGCCGTCCAGAACCTTCTCGAAGCCGCCGGCTACCGCTTCCTCGACAGACAGAATATCTTGAGATAATTCCGATAATTTGAAAGTGTCAACAAGAAATGCCGGTCGAGATTTCACATCTGGACCGGCATTTATTCTAACCTAAATTTAACCTATGAAAAAACTATTCGGTTTTCATTTAATACAATTGCCGTGCCAAAAATCCTGACACGGCAATTATTTTTCAAGTTATTTTACTAGTTCGATTTTTACAATCTTTACCGGGCTGATAGGGCAGTCGCGGGGGTCGGTTTCGACCTTTGCGATTTTGTCTATGACGTCAAGGCCCTCAATGGTTTCGCCGAAGACGGTATAGGCTCCGTCGAGCTGAGCGCAGGTGACAGGGTCCTGGACAATATAGAACTGAGAGCCGCTGGATTCCTTGAGGGGGTTGGCGGCGTCTCCGCGGCGAGCCGCTGCAAGAGCACCCTTGATGTGTTTGTGGGCAGGGACGAACTCGGCGGGGACATTGTATCCGGGGCCGCCGGTACCGAACAGGTGTTTGTTGCCCATATCTTTTGTCAGAGGATCTCCGGTCTGGATCATAAATCCGTAGATAATTCTGTGGAAGAGAATTCCGTCGTAGAATCCCTCAAGGGCGAGTTTGGCGAAATTGGCTTTGTGTTTAGGGGTGTCTGAATACAACTTGATACGGATGGTGCCCATAGTTGTGATGATGTCGAATACGGGCTCCTCCGCAAGGTTTGCCAGCTGCTCGCTGACTTTGATTGCCTTTTCTGCTTGTGCCATAGAATCTAATTGTGATTTTTCCGCCGCTTCGGCTGCCGCTTTCTCTGCGGCGGCGCGTTTAGCTGCTCCTCCACCGCATCCTACAGACAGGAGAGCCGCTCCGGCAAGAACTGTCATTAAAAAAATATTTTTCATCTTTTTCGTTTTTTAAGATCCATTACTATAAGGGCGCCGTATCCCCCAAGAAGGATTGTTCCTACAGAGAGGCGCAGCCACATCTTGTCCGGGACCACCACATATATCGCATAAAACACTGCAGCGGCCAGCGAGAATACAAGGATGCTGCGAAGATCGTACTTGATCGGGTAGTATTTCTGGCCGATGAAGTAGCTCATCAACATAGAAACAGCATATCCGGCAAATCCTCCCCACGCGCAGGCCATATAGCCGATTCGAGGGACAAATATGATATTGACGGCTATCATCACCGAGACTCCTACCGCGCTCATTATCGCTCCCCACCAGGTCTTGTCGCTGAGTTTGTACCAGAACGAAAGGTTGAAGTACACGCCCATAAAAATCTCCGCCATCATCACTATCGGAATAACCCTGAGGCCCTCCCAGTAAGAAGGGTGGATGAAGTAGCGGATGACAGGCAGGTAGAACATTACCGCCAGCCACGCAAGAAGGGTGAAGAGAATGAAGTATTTAGTCCCCTCAGACAGGACGTCGGGGTTGTTCTTATCCTTCCCTCCGAACACTATGGGCTCGTAGGCGTAGCGGAAAGCCTGGGTGATAAGCGTCATTATCATAGCAACCTTCACGCAGGCGCCGTAGATTCCCAGCTGGACCTGGCCTTCGGAGCCGGGCATCAGGTACGGGAAGAGGATCTTGTCCGCCACCTGATTCAGAATTCCTACCAGTCCGAGCAGCAGCAGGGGCCAGGAGTACGAGAGCATCTCGCGGCAGAGTTTACGGTCGAAACCGTAGAAAATGCCCTTGATTTCGGGGATGAAACCGAAGGTCACGAGCGCCGTGCAGGCCAGGTTCGCGAAGAAAATGAGCCCGACTCCGCCATTGAAACGCTCATATATATCGGCCAGCGCCGGGATACGCGGCATCGCCAGGAAAATGAACAGGTTCAGGGCGATGTTGACGAAGATGAAGCTCATCTTCAGGGCCATAAACTTGAGGGGGCGGTGTTGCTGCCTCAGGCGGCTGAACATAATCGCCTGGAAGGCGTCCAGCCCTGCGATCAGGGCGAAGCAGCCTACGTACTCGAGGTGGGCCGCATAGCCCATAGCCCCGGAAATCGGGCGCAGGAACAGGAATACCAGCGCCACGAAGACGAGCGAGACGAGGCCCACCATCCGCAGGGCGTTGCTGTAGACCATCCTATCGTCGCGGTCTTCCCTGCCGGCAAAACGAAAGAAGGTAGTCTCCATCCCGAAGGTCAGCAGCGCGAGCAGCAGGGCCGAATATGCGTAGAGGTTGGTTACGATACCGTAGCCGCCGCTTTCGGCCGCGATTTTATAGGTATACAGCGGGACCAGCAGATAGTTCAGAAATCTTCCGACTATACTGCTGAGACCGTAGATGGCGGTGTCTTTCGCCAGCGCTTTCAGATTCATTTGTTACGGTAGTTGAAACCGAGGAGTTCGAGCATCTTGTAGCCGTTGCCCTTGACTTTCTCGATGAACTTGTTGTAGTCTTTATTCTTAAGCTCACACCACTGGACTTCGCTCATCGCGAAGAGGCGGGGCATAATCATATATTCGAGCTGTGCGTTGTCCGGAATATACTCGGTCCAGACGTTGGCCTGGGCGCCCATTATGTGGGCTGCGGCTTCCTTGCTGAGGCCGGCCGTGGGGTTGAAGCTGTAGACCGTCTCGATTGAGAGGTTACCCCACCAGGCGCAGGTAGGCTCGCCTACTTCCTGCTCGAGGGACTTGCCCTGGGCGAGGATGTCCATCTTGGCTTTGTAGTCGAACTCATCGCTCTGGCAGTAGTCGAAGTAGCAGTAGTCGGTCGGGGTCATCACTACGTCGAATCCCCTGTTCGAGGCCTCGATTCCGCCCGAAAGGCCGCGCCAGCTCATTACGGTAGCGCCTTCGTCCAGGTCGCCTTCGAGGATCTCATCCCAGCCGATGAGCTTCTTCCCGCGGGTGGCGAGGAAAGCCTGCATCTCGGAGGTTACGAAGTTCTGGAGGCGGGTCTCTGCGGTCGCGTGTTCGTCTGACTTAAGGCCGAGCTGCGCGATACGGGCCTGGCAGTCAGGGCACTGGGCCCACGCCGTCTTCGGACACTCGTCTCCGCCGATGTGGAAGTACTCGCCCGGGAAGATGTCGCAGAGCTCACCGATCACCGTGCGAAGGAACTCGAGGGTCGTATCCTTTCCGGGGCATAGGACGTCCGGCGAGACGCCCCATATCGTCCAGACCTTGTAGTCGCCTCCGGTCTCGATCGACTTGCCCGTGCAGCCGAGCCAGGGATAGGAGGCCAGCGCCGCGACCATATGGCCGGGGAGGTCTACCTCGGGGACGATGGTGATTCCGAGCTTAGCCGCATAGTCGACTACCTCGCGCATCTCGTCCTGGGTATAGAATCCGCCGTGGCGCTTGCCGTCGAATCTGAACTGCTCGCGGGTGAGGCCGCCCTGATAGCCGATGATAGTCTCGGGACGCCATGCGCCGACCTCGGTAAGGAGCGGGTAGGCCTTGATTTCAGCGCGCCAACCCTGGTCCTCGGTGAGGTGCCAGTGGAAGCGGTTGAGCTTCATTGCTCCCATCACATCGAGCACTTTCTTGACTTCGTCTACTGTAAAGAAGTGGCGGCAGCAGTCGAGGTGCATTCCGCGGTAGGCGAAGCGGGGCTTATCCTTGATTGAGCAGCAGGGCAGTTCCCACTTTGCTTTTTCGTCGCTTGTCTTTCCCCAGATAGAGACGGGCATCAGCTGTTTAAGGGTCTGGATAGCGTAGAGGAATCCATTGTCTGAGTTAGCCTGGATGACGGCCTTTCTCTTATCTATATTGATAGTGTACGCCTCATCAACGAGGGTCGGGTCGACTGCGAAGATGATTCCCTTTCCGTTTCCGGAGCGGACCGTTTCGGCTATGCCGACCGGCTTCGAAACGGGGTAGATTTGTCCGGCTACGATAGTCATCTGGGCCGACAGCTCAGCTACCGCAGCGAGGGGAATTTCGCCCATCTGGGAGTCGCAGGAAATCTGGGTTCCTTTAAGTTTGAAGGTGCCTTTGTCCTCGCGAACGCTGAGGGGCTGGGGGATGATGTTGATCGCTGTAGCAAGCAACATCGCTAAAATAGTAGTCATCATATTATTAATATAGTATTAGTCCTAGTATTCCTCCCGCTAATATAACATAAATCGGGTTGGCTTTGAAGAAGAAAGTGACAATAAATGCGCCCGCAAACAGGAGCCAGCTCTTCCAGTCGGGGAAGTTCTCGGCTATCACGCTGATCTGCGGGACCATCCCGTCCATCGTGATGTGGAAACAAAGGATCACTGCTGCGGCGAAGATCAGGCCTGCTACCGCCGGCTTGAGGCCGGACATTACGGTAGTGAAGCGCGGGTCGTCGTGGAAACGGTTGAACGCCCTCATCAGGACGAAGAAGATGATGAACGACGGCAGGACGACCGCGACCGTTGCGCTGGCGGAGCCGATGGTTGCCAGCAGGTTCGAATAGCCGGCATCGTGCATCACCTGATAGCCTACGTAGGTAGCGCAGTTGATTCCGATCGGGCCCGGGGTCGTCTGCGAAATGGCGACGATGTCGGTAAACGCGCCCTCGGTCAGCCAGCCGTGGACCTCGACTATCTGGTTCTGAATCAGCGAGATCATCGCCCCGCCCCCGCCGAAGTTAAACAGGCCGATAACGAAGAAACACCAGAAGATTTGCAGGAGCAGGCCGATCATTTTCGCTGGCCCTCCCTGACCATAGCAATTCCCAGCGAACACGCGAGCACCACGAGGATGATCCACACGGCCGAGACCTTAAGGAATGCGACCGCTACTATAGTCGCGGCCGTGAGTACCCAAGCCCACCATTTCGTCCTGCTCTTCAGGGCCATATTCACGGCGGGCACCAGAATCAGCGCGATCGCTACGGGGCGAAGGCCCTGGAATATCCTCTGGATGATTGAGTTTTCGCGGAAGGCGGTGAAGAACATCGCGATAAGCAGTATCATTATAAAGGAAGGCAGGACGGCGCCGACAGTAGCCGCGATGCTTCCTTTGATTCCGCGTATCTTATATCCGGCAAAGATTGCCATATTGACGGCCAAGAGTCCGGGCGCGCTCTGAGCGAGCACTACGACATCGTCTATTTCTTCCGGAGCGACCCATCCCCTCTTGAGCATCTCGCGCTCGATGATGGGGATCATAGCATATCCTCCGCCTATTGTGAAGGCTCCTATCTTCGAAAATACACCGAAGATCTGCCAAAGGGATGCGGAGTTTTTAGCAGGGGTAGACATATTTATACAAATTTGGCGAAAAAATTTGTATTCTTCAAAAAAGTGTCTATATTTGCAGTCCTTTTCGCGCAAAGCGGAAAAGTTCATTGAAAATACTGAAAGATAAGTACAAGCAAGTACCGAGAAACAAGAAAAATCGAGAGCGTTAATTTCTTTAGAAATTGAAGCGTCGGGGTCAAGCTAAGAATTATAGAAAATATACAAAGAAGAGTTTGATCCTGGCTCAGGATGAACGCTAGCGGCAGGCTTAACACATGCAAGTCGAGGGGCAGCGCGAGGTAGCAATACTTTGGCGGCGACCGGCGGAAGGGTGCGTAACGCGTGAGCAACATGCCCGTATGAGGGGGATAGTCATTGGAAACGATGCGTAATACCCCGTAACAACAAGGATCGCATGGTCCATGTTTGAAAGATTCATCGCATACGGATTGGCTCGCGTGACATTAGCTAGTTGGCGGGGTAACGGCCCACCAAGGCGACGATGTCTAGGGGAACTGAGAGGTTGGTCCCCCACACTGGAACTGAGACACGGTCCAGACTCCTACGGGAGGCAGCAGTGAGGAATATTGGTCAATGGGCGGAAGCCTGAACCAGCCATGCCGCGTGAAGGAATAAGGCCCTATGGGTCGTAAACTTCTTTTGACGGGGAGCAATAAGGGCGTCGCGCACGTCCGATGAGAGTACTCGTCGAATAAGCATCGGCTAACTCCGTGCCAGCAGCCGCGGTAATACGGAGGATGCAAGCGTTATCCGGATTTATTGGGTTTAAAGGGTGCGTAGGCTGACGTGTAAGTCAGAGGTGAAATCTCCGGGCTCAACCTGGGAACTGCCTTTGATACTGCATGTCTGGAGTTCGGATGCCGTGGGAGGAATGGGCAGTGTAGCGGTGAAATGCATAGATATTGCCCAGAACACCGATTGCGAAGGCATCTCACGAATCCGACACTGACGCTGAGGCACGAAAGCGTGGGGATCAAACAGGATTAGATACCCTGGTAGTCCACGCAGTAAACGATGATAACTAACCGTCGGCGATAGACAGTCGGTGGCCAAGCGAAAGCGATAAGTTATCCACCTGGGGAGTACGTTCGCAAGAATGAAACTCAAAGGAATTGACGGGGGCCCGCACAAGCGGAGGAACATGTGGTTTAATTCGATGATACGC
>JAEESD010000150.1 GCA_016286145.1 Bacteroidales bacterium
CATTCGCAGGAGCTCTTTTCGCCGGCGAGCCAGACTGTGTCGCCTTCCTGGAAGACATAATCCGGAAGGGGATTGGTGGTAAATTCAGAGCCGTGGAGTACGCTGATTACCAGACAGTGATACTCGCGCAATTTGCAGCTGCGAAGAGTCTTGCCGGTCATATATGAGTCCGCCCTGAGCACAATCTGTACTACAGTGAAGTCTTCGTCGGTGTTGGGGCTGGCTGGAAGTTCGGCGCTCGCGAGCATAGCCCTCATAGAGTTGAGCTGCTCCTCGGTGCCGACCGCGATCAGTTCGTCGCCGGGGAATATGACCTCATTGCTGCGGGGAATTGTGATGCTTTTGTTGCCGCGGACTATCTTTATTACATTGGCGCCTGTGTTGAGCCTGAAGTGGATGTCTCCGAGTTCTTTTCCGGCATATTCGGAATTCTGGGAGAGCGTCATGGCCTCGATCTTGACATTGTAGGCCCCCATTTTCTTTCTCACGGAAGACGAGACGGGTTTCTTGCGCTCTTCGGCTTCTTCTTTCTCGTTGAGGTTGGCGAGGAAGCGGCTCTCGAGCGAGGAGTTGCGGCGGATGAAGTAGCGGGCAACTATCATGAACACGGCTCCGGCAAGAAGGATCAGGACGATGTTCCAGCCGGCAAGAGGGAAATGCGACGAGATGACAGCGGCGATGACGCCGACTGCGAGGAAGGCCCGCAGCAGAATCAGGCCCAGGATCGGCCATTTGTTGCTGTCTTTCTCGCGCAGGAGCTTGCCGGCGGACTGGCTGATGGAGCCGGACGAGACGCCGAGCCCGTAGATAAACGGGGACATCAGCAGGAGGGTGATGCCGACCGTAACCAGGTTATGGACCATGTCGGTCCAGAGAGTAAAGTATTTGTGGAGCGCAGGCTCGAGGACCGTGCGCGAGAGAATTGCGATCGCGAGGATGATGACTCCGTAGAGGACTATGCGGATTACGTAGGCCTTGATAAGCTTTTTCCACTCGCTCTGCTCGGCTACGGTCCGCTTCTCTTCAGTGGGCTCGAAGGCCTTCAGCCAGCTGGCCGGAAGTTTCTTGCAGAGAAGTTTGTAGGCCGGATCGGCAAGGCGTATCATATACGGGGTAGTAAAGGTAGTGATTACCGAAACCGCGATAATGATAGGGTAGATGAAGTCGCGCATAACTCCGAGCGAGACTCCTACGCTGGCGATGATGAAGCCGAACTCGCCGAGCTGGGCCAGGCTGAAGCCGGTGTGGACTCCGTTTTCGAGGCCCTTTCCGGTAAGGATGATTCCGGCGGCGGAAAAGACGATATGGGTCAGATAGACGACCAACACCAGAATCAGGATGATGTACCAGTACTTTCCGATCACGGCAGGCGAAATCATCATACCTACCGACACGAAGAAAATAGCCCCGAACAAGTCTTTGATCGGGCTTACTATCTTCATTATATGTTCGCTTTCGATAGTCTCGGCGAGGATGGAGCCCATCACGAATGCGCCCAGAGCGGAGGAGAAGCCTACCGCCGAAGCGAGGGTGACCATTCCGAAACACAGGCCGATACAGACTATCAGCAGGATCTCGTCGTTGATCCATCGCTTCGCCTTTTTCAGAAGGGTAGGGATGACGTAGATGCCGACCAGGAACCAGAGAATCAGGAAGAAGGCCAGCTTACCGAGGTTGAAGAGCATCTCGCCGCCGGCGAACTTGTTCGATACGGCCATCGTCGAGAGGAGCACCATCAGGAGGATGGCGATCAGGTCTTCGACAACCAGAGTGCCGAACACCATTCCGGCGTACGGCTTGCTTTTCAGCCCCATCTCATCGAAGGACTTAAGAACCACGGTAGTCGAACTCATAGACAGCAAGCCCGCGAGAAACACGCTCTCCATCGTCGACCACGACAGGGCCTGCCCGACTATAAAGCCCAGAATGAACACCCCGAGGAACTTAGTCCCTGCGGTTACCAGAGCAGCCGAACCTACCTTCAGCAGTTTCTTGAAGCTGAACTCCAGACCCAGGGCGAACATCAGGAAGATGACACCGATCTCAGACCACTGATTGACCGCTTCCTGGCTGGAAATTCCGGGGAAGAAGTCGATGTTCGGGCCGACCAGAAAGCCGGCTATTATGTATCCGAGGATAAGCGGCTGCTTAAGGGCCTTGGAGATTATGGCGAACACGCCGGCCGACACCAGAATGACGGCAAGGTCGCGTACGAGGTTTAGTTCATCTGACATTATCTGATAGGACGATGTTTAAGGGTTTTCGAGCGGCGCTCATTGCCGGCTATCTGCTCGCGTTCTTCGGGAAGGGCGGCGGAGTCCAGCAGGCGCTCCCAGAGTATCTGAAGGGCGGCCGGGCTGGGATGGACCAGGTCGTCGGCGTAGAAGCGGTAGTCGCGCAGCTCGTCGTGGACAATTTCGAAGGCGGGGAAGTACGGGGCGCCCTGGAGCCCGAGGTGTAGCGTCGACTTTCCGAGCGTGTTTTCGCGCGGCTCGCCGCCCTGGCGGATGGGGCACACCACCCACAGGAAGCGCTTGTCCGGGTGGCCCACGGTCATTCGCTCCACGGCCCCACGAACCTCCTCGACACTCAGCAGGCGGCGCTTGAACTCCGACGCCGGGCGCTTGAGGCAGTTGGCGACCACCCGCCCGTCTCGTTCCCAGACCCAGGCGCTGTACAGGATCACCACGACCACGTTCGCTTCGCGCCAAAACTCCACGGCCTCGGCGAGAGCGGCGTTGGCGCCGGCAAGGAACTCGTCTGCGGAGGGGCGGGCGAACTTCGTATAATGCTCGAACGAGCAGACGAGTCCAGCGCCGGCGCCCATCTCTACGCAGTCCTCCTGCCCGAACGGCCTGCCGCTGTCCATCCTGCCGATCGCATTCTCGACCGACAGCGGGTTATAGAGCGTTCCGAATGGATTGGTCATCACCGAGAACCCCGCGTCAGCGAATTTCTGACCCAGGTCGTCTGACAGGCAGCTGCCGAGGACGACTACCTTGTCCTTAAGGCTGATGCCGAAAGGAAGGCGGGGAGAAGCAACGGGGGTTGTCAGTTTGACCATATCATCACAAAGATAACAATTCTTACTATCTTTGCGTATATGAAGAAGCGAATAGCAGTACTCACGGGCGCCGGAGTGAGCGCCGAAAGCGGCCTGTCGACCTACCGCGACAACGGCGGCCTCTGGGACAATTACGACCCTATGGAGGTTGCTTCTGCCGAGGGTTGGGCTCGAAATCCCGGACTCGTGCTGGACTTTTACAATATGCAGCGCGAACACCTCCGCGATGTCAGGCCCAACGAAGCCCACAGGCTGATCGCCCAGCTCGAGGAGCGCTTCACGGTAGATGTGATAACTCAGAATGTCGACAATCTCCACGAACGCGCCGGCAGCTCACACGTTGTCCATCTCCACGGCGAAGTAACCAAGATCCGCCCGGAAAACACCTGCAACGAATTCGACGGCTTCAGCGAAAAATACGTGGTAGACTGCGGCTATGAGCGCGTCTCGCTCGGAGATAAGGCTCCCAATGGAGCGCAGTACAGGCCTCACATAGTGTTTTTCGGCGAGGCAGTACCGAAGATGGAGGCAGCGATCGACCTGGTCGCGAAGGCAGACATAGT
>JAEESD010000151.1 GCA_016286145.1 Bacteroidales bacterium
CATAGGCTATCTTAGCCCTGGCATTGACATGCATGAACTGATATGACAGATAGCTCGAGAAGCTCATTCCGGTATCGTTGCCGTACCTGGCGGCCGAGTAATCGGCCAGTTCTCCGCCTTCGAACACGGGGGTGAAGACATAGTATGAACTTCCGAAACTTCTGGTATCCTTGATGTCGGCGGAGTTGTCATATGAGATGGCAGCCTCAGCGCTCAGGCCTTCCGTTATCGCAGAAAGGTCCTGAGTAATAACGAGGTCTGCAGAGAGCATCCTGGAGAAGATTTTCGCTTCTCCTGTACCCAGAATATCGTGGACCGGGTTGGCGTATTTTGCAGACTGAGCCCAGATGTTGTGGTACATTACCGGGAATCCTACCGAAGGAGCGGCGTAAAGCTTTTCAAGGCTGCTGCCAAGGGCAGGCTCTCCCTTTTGCTGGATTCGGGCCGACAGATTGACCGCAACATTGGTTGAACGGGTTACCGCTATATCAAGGTTCGAGCGGAACTTGAGGGCGTCGTATGTGCTCTGGGAGCTGAGGCCGTCTATAATACCCGTATTCTTGAAGAAACCGCGGTTACTCCTGTAGTCTGCATAAACATAGAAACGGGTGTTGTCCGAACGTCCGTCTACGGAAATGAAGGCATCGTTGTCGAAGCCAAGGTTCTTTAGTACCAGATTCTGCCAGTCTACGGTAGGGATGAAGGAGTTTCCTGCAGATATCTGATCGAGATTGGTCTGGGAATAAAGAGGGGAGAGACCGTCATTGACCCTGGCCTCGTTGACTGCTGTCGCATACTCGAGGGGTGAGGCCATCTGAGGGACTCTGAAGGGGGTCTGAACTCCGAAGGTATATCCCGTCTTGATCTTGATGGCATCTGTCCCTCCGCGTCTTGTCGTAATGAGGATAGCGCCGTCTGCACCCCTGATTCCGTAGAGGGCAAGGGATGCCGCGTCTTTGAGAACAGTGACGCTCTCGACCTCACGTACATCCACGAACGAGGCTTTGCGCTCCACGCCGTCTACCAGGACGAGGACGTGGTTGCCGCTGTAGGATCCGTTTCCACGGACATTGACGGTAGGATAGCAGTCGTCCGGATTAGCCGTCGAACCGGCCTGATAGACTCCAAGACCGGCAAGCTCTCCATACAGCGCACTGAGGATCTGGTGCTGGGAAGAGCTTTCGATCTGAGAGCCGCGTATCACCCCGACCGCAGCGGAGCTGGCCTCCTTACTCTGGAAAATGTTGTATCCAAGAGCGATTGAATCCGGCTTCGATTCCTGAGCCCGGAGACCCAGACAGGCAAGGGATGCTATCGCTAATGTAGTCAGTATATATTTTCTCATCGTAGTCATTTCTTAAGATAGTCTACCATCCGGGGTTCTGTACAAGTCCATATCCCTTGTTGAGTTCTGAGGTAGGGAAGGCGCTCAGATACCACTTCGTATCCCAATGTGTAGCCCAATACCTGTCGTTCTCCGCATAAGGGAGAGAATAGGTGAAGGTGGACGCGAAGGCATCTATGTCGTCTTCTTCGTTGACAAGACCGTCGTTGTTGGTATCCTGGGTGCGGACTCCGTTTGCGATACTGATCTTGATTCCGTATATCTTTTTCTTGAAGATATCTTCGCGCTTCCAGCGAACTATGTCGTACCACCTGTTCTCCTCGAAATAGAGCTCACGGGCCCTTTCGTCAAGGATTTCCTCGCGGAGTTTCGCATTGCCCTGGAGAGGCTCGTCGTAGGTGTGGTACTGAGAGGCTGTCTGGACCTGGGCGAGAAGGGCGTCATTCATCTTCGGAAGGCCGACCCTTTCGCGGACCTTGTTGAGCCAGTCGTAGGCCTCGGCTTTATGGCCTGTCTCATTGAGAGCCTCGGCATAGGTAAGATAGATCTCAGGAAGTCTGAGATATGAGTAATTGGACGGACGGTTCATGAAGGTCTCGTCGTTGTAGTCCCAGATGTACTTCCTGGAGCAGAAACCAGTAAGGGCTCTGTTGCTTTCCTCCGAGCTGCGCTCAAGTCCGCCTATCCACATCTCGGCCGGGCGTCCGCGGAAATGGTCGCCGATGATCATCACTGACTCATAGAGGCGGGGGTCACGGTCGCGGAAGGGATCGTTTTCGATCTTGCTGACCTTATCCGCTCCTCCGAGCCAGTCCATATAGAGGGCCTTGGTCCCGTCTGTCTTGGTAAACAGGTCCACGAAGTTGAGCGTGATACATCCGCCGCCGTAGCCGCGGCCCGTGTTGCCGTGGTCGTCGGAGACTCCGAAATAACACCTCAGGTAGGTATCTGCGAGGGTGGGGTAGTGACGCCCTGTCTGGATAAGGATCTCGCCGTTGTAACGGTCTGCGTAGCAGGTGTTCCATGCGCTTCTATAGTCCTCTACGGTAGTCCCCTCGGCCTGGATGAGCTTGTAGGGATTGCCGTTGGCCTCATTCTCGGCAAGGAACTCCTCGCAGGCGTCTACTACTGCCTGCCAGCGGGCGGGGTCATAGCCTCCGAACCAGTACATCTGCGGTATTTCGCTCGCATTGACGTGGGTGGCGTTAGCTTTCTTCGCGACCGGGGTGTTGGGGTTGTAAGGCGCATTGGCGTTGAAGATGGGGCTGGCCGCGAAGAGCAGGGCGCGGATCTTCAGGCCCATTGCCGAGGCTTTTGTAAGGTGGCCGTCGCGGTCGGGAGTGACCGTCCAAGGGAGCATGGTCTCGGCCGTTTCGAGGCATTCGATAATGTAGTCAAGAGTTTCCTGAGCAGTCTGCCTTGAGAAGTCGTAGGACATTACGTTGTCTGCGGCTACTGAGCTCTTGAGAAGGGGGATACCGCCGAAGTTTCGGAACATGTCGAGGTAGTGTGATGCGATTATTACATAACACTCGCCCTTTCCGACCATCTTTTCCTCTTCGGTCATATCGGGCACCTTGTCTACATTCTCAATATAGAGGAAGGCCTTTCTGATTCCGGTCCAATTGTTTTCGGTACTCGGGATGAAGGCCATCTTCGTCCAGGAATTCAGGCCGTTCTCCGAATCGGCGCTGTAGTTTCCGGCGTAGTAGAGCTGGGCTCCGCTCTGCCAGGAATTATGAGAGACCATCAGGTCTGTAATAGCATCGAAATTATCGTTGTCCAGCTGGCTGCAGCCGCGGTCGTAGTTTCCGTCTGTATTGAACTGCCACTGCGAGCCCAGGGGCCAGGCGCTGTTGTGGATGGGATAACCGACCCTCATTGTAGCGTAGGCGGATACCAGGGCGCGCTCGGCGTACATCTTCGAGGAGAAGATGGTATCGATGGTAACATCCACTCCCGGAGCTTTCTCGAGGAAAGCGTCTCCAAACTTGAGGTCGCTGCAGGAAATAGCGCTTCCAATGAGCAGCGAAGCAAATAACAGTCTGTAAATATGCTTTTTCATCAGAATGTTCCTCCTTTAGAATGAGATGTTGAATCCGGCATTGAAGATCCTTACATTAGGATACTTGTAGATGTACTCGCCGTTTGCGTTGGCAGAACCGGTCTGCTCCTCAGGGTCTATGTCGATATCGGCGAGATCAGAGAAGAGGGTCAGAAGGTTGTATCCGCTGACATAAGCCCTCATAGAGCTGATGCCGAGGCGTTTCATAATAGCGAT
>JAEESD010000020.1 GCA_016286145.1 Bacteroidales bacterium
TGAGATCTACACCGTTAGCCCTTATTACCTCCTGCGGTACTTCCCTGAGATCTATTCCCTTACACTCGCGGTCCTTCAAGGGCGGATTCTTCGCTCCCGGAACGCTGGTGGGCGTGAAGGCGAAGCCGGTCTCGTCCATGGACGGGTGGCCGTAGACTTCAAAGGGGAAGTCGGTACCGCGCCCGAGCGAGAGGGTAGTTCCTTCGAACAGGCAAGTCGAGGGATAGAGGTAGATTGCCTGCATATCCTTCAGGTTCGGCGACGGGGCGACCGGGAGTTCGTAGAGGGTTTGGTGGGTATAGTTAAGGCAGGGGATGACGATCAGGCTACACCTGAGCCCGTCGTCCAGCCAGCCTTCGCCCACTATCATCCGGGCGAGCTCGCCGAGCGTCATACCGTGCATCACGGGGATGGGCAGGGCGCCGACTCCGGATTTGTGTTTCATATCGAGGATTGGGCCGTCGACCATGAAGCCGTTGGGATTCGGGCGGTCGAGGATGATAACCTGCTTGCCCGCGGCGGCGCAGACGTTCATCATCCGCAGCATCGTGATATAGTAGGTGTAGAAGCGCGTCCCCACATCCTGGATATCGACCAGGAGCACGTCGAAGGCCTCCGGATCCGGCTTCGCCCCCGCGCCGTAGAGCGAGACTACCGGCACTCCGGTCTTCGGATCGGTCGAACTGCCGACCTTCTCGCCCGCATCCGCCGTCCCGCGAAAGCCGTGCTCCGGAGACAGGACCATCGCTACGTCTACCTTCTTCGCGAGCAGGACGTCCAGGACGTGCGGGCTGTCTGCCTTCGTCCCCGTCAGGCCGGTGTGGTTGGTGAGCAGCGCCACCCTCTGCCCCTCGATCAGCGGCAGGTACAGCTCCGTCTGCTCATCGCCCATCACCACCCGTTCCTGAGTCCCCGCAACTCCGCAGGAACACACGCAGAAAAGGAGGATAGAGAGAATAGAGATCGCTGTAAAACGCTTCATAAATTCAAAGATAGTGAATTCAAGAATAATGGAGGGAAGAAAACCGTAAAAAATTTTGCAGATGAAAAAAATAGGTGTATATTTGCATCCGCTTCAGACGAAGCTACTATCGTTGGTGCGGTAGTTCAGCTGGTTAGAATGCCGGCCTGTCACGCCGGAGGTCGAGGGTTCGAGTCCCTTCCGCACCGCTGAAAAGAGGTTATCCCGTTTGGGATGACCTCTTTTCATTTAGTATGGTCCCCGGACCCTCGACCTCCCGTCCCCCGAGGGGACCGACGGCTGTGCCGTCGAGGGGGTAACGTATAGCTCGCCCGCGGCGCAGCCGCGAGGGTTCGAGTCCCTTCCCCCTAATTATTCCTGCTGGCCGCCGGCGAGGTCGAGAATCTCGGCCGTGATCTTGGCTTGGCGTCCCTTGTTGTACTCGAGGGTGAGTTCTTCGAGAAGTTCGTTGCCGTTGTCGGTCGCGGTCTGCATCGCGACTGTTCTGGCGGCGTGTTCGGCTGCGGCGCTGTCTAGCAGCAGGGAATAGATGCGCAGCCTTAAAGTCTTGGGAAGTAATTCGGAGTAAAGTTCGCGAAGGCCAGGCTCAATCAGGTAATCGGCAAGGAGATCATCAACTGAACGCGATTCCTCAGAAGACTGGACTTCGAAAGGTAAATAAGTCTCTACGTAGGGCTTTTGAGAGGCGGTAGAAATCAGATGATTCCATACAAGAACGACCTTCGAGAAGAGCCCGGTCCTGTATCCCTCGACCAGTTCGTCGGCGAGGGCTGCAGCCTCGGCGTATGAAGGGTGGGCGGAGAGTTCGGTGTAGTCGCGAACAGACTTAAGGCCGGTCTTTGCAAAAGAATCGGCGATCTTTCGTCCGATAGCAAAAAGCACTACTCCGTCAGCTCCGATTTCGTCTACTACAGAGCGCGCCTTCTTTATTACATTATTATTGAATCCTCCGCAGAGGGAAGAGTTCGAACTTAGGGCGACTAATGCTACGCGAGGCTTGGGAGCATCCTCCTCCAGAACCGGCTGGGGCAGGGATCCTCCGCCAAGCGAGATAGCTTCAAGTATAGCGGCAAGCTCACGCTCGTAGGCCGCGCAGTTCTCCGCGGCCTGCTGCGCCTTGCGCAGCTTCGCCGAGGCGACGAGCTTCATCGCCGAAGTAATCTTGAGAGTACTTCGGACGGAAGCGATGCGGGCCTTGGTTTCCTTGAGCGTTGCCATTCCAGTAGCTATTCAGTCAGGCTCTTGCAGACAAGAGCTGCGGTTTTTTCGATAGCCTTAATATCTT
Organism: Bacteroidales bacterium; assembly: GCA_016286145.1. GTDB lineage: Bacteria > Bacteroidota > Bacteroidia > Bacteroidales > UBA932 > Cryptobacteroides. The sequence continues at coordinate 2,268 of JAEESD010000020.1, forward strand.
CAGGTGTAATATTGCCGGCTGCGAGCGAATCCAGAACGTCGGAGTGATCCGCCCTCATCTTGGTAAGGAACAGATCCTTGAATTCGTGGACCTGGTCAAGGCTGATAGGAGCCATCAGGGCGTGGGTTCCGCAGTAGAGGATAGCTACCTGTTCGCCTACCGGCATCGGAGCGTGTTTGGGCTGAATCAGCAGACGGGTGTTCTTGCGGCCTTTGTCGAGAGCCATCTCCGTAATCTTGTCTACATCCGAAGAGAACTTCGAGAAGGCTTCGAGTTCGTTGTACTGAGCCTGCTCGATCTTCAGGGTACCGGCAACCTTCTTCATGGACTTAACCTGGGCTGCGCCGCCCACACGGGAGACGGAGATACCTACGTTGATGGCCGGACGCTGGCCCTGGTTGAAGAGGCCCGGCTCGAGGTATATCTGACCGTCGGTAATGGAGATGACGTTGGTAGGGATGTAGGCCGAGACATCGCCGGCCTGGGTCTCGATCATAGGGAGCGCGGTAAGAGAGCCGCCGGCCTTGACTCGGCCTTTGAGCGACTCCGGCAGGTCGTTCATCTGCTCCGCGACTTCCTGCTGCTCGATAATCTTGGCTGCCCTTTCGAGCAGGCGAGAATGCAGGTAGAAGACGTCTCCCGGATAAGCCTCACGGCCGGAGGGGCGCCTCAAAATCAGCGAAACCTCACGGTAGGCAACAGCCTGTTTCGAGAGGTCGTCGTAGACGACGAGGGCGTGGCGGCCGGTGTCACGGAAGTACTCGCCGATTGCAGCGCCCGCGAACGGGGCGAAGTACTGGACGGCGGCAGCATCCGCGGCGGTCGCCGCCACTACTATCGTATAGTCCATAGCCCCCTTCGAACGGAGGGTTTCGACGAGATTGGCGATAGTCGAGCCTTTCTGGCCCACGGCAACGTAGATGCAATAAACCGGGTCGCCCTTAAGGTAGTTCTCCCGCTGGTTGATAATCGTGTCGATAGGGATGGCGGTCTTACCGGTCTGGCGGTCGCCGATGATAAGCTCGCGCTGGCCGCGGCCGATCGGGATCATAGCGTCGATGGCCATAATGCCGGTCTGAAGCGGCTGGGTGACGGGCTGACGGTAGATGACGCCCGGGGCCTTGCGCTCGAGCGGCATTTCGAAGAGCTCGCCGCCTATCTCGCCCAGGCCGTCGAGCGGGTTTCCGAGCGGGTCTACAACCCTGCCCAGCATCTTTTCGCCCACTCGAATCGAGGCGATGCGCCCTGTTCTTGAGACCTTCATTCCTTCAGCGATCTTATCCGTCTGGCCGAGCAGGATCGCGCCGACGTTGTCCTCTTCGAGGTTCATCGCCACCGCCATCTCTCCGCTCTCAAACTCGAGCAGTTCGCCGGCCTCGCACGACGCAAGACCGTGGATACGGACTACACCGTCGCTGACCTGCAGGACGAAACCGACCTCCTCCCACTGCAGGGAAGTGTCGATGTTTTGTAGCTGCCGGAGCAGAACATCGGATATTTCGCTGGGTTTAATGTTGTTTTGTGACATTGACTACACGATTCGTTTGTTAAGTTCATCAAGCTTGCGGCGTATTTTGTCCAGCTGGCTCTTTGCACTGGCATTGAGCTGCTTGTCGTCTACCTCAAGCACAAATCCCCCTATGAGGTCGGGGTCTACCTTTGACGTGAAGAGTATCGTTCCGCCTATTGTTGAGGCGAGAATCTGTCGGAGTTTTTCCTCGAGGCCGGGGGAGGGGGAAGCCATCGTCAGGCGGACTTCCACTATCCCGTTTTCCTTTCGGTAGAGATCGACAAAGCTCCGGAGGATGAACTTCACGTAAGGAATACGCCCGTTGCGAATCAGGAGTTGGACAAGTTTTTCTATGTCCTCCTCCAGCTTCGCCAGCTTACGGTCCGGATGCTCGAGCAGCGCAAGGGCCTGGGCGTAGTCACGCTCGCCCCTGCCGGACTCCCGCGAGAGCTCCAGCAGCGCTTTCGCATAACGCTTCGAGATAGCTCCGGTGTTCATCAGCCGTTAACTTTTGTCTTGTGTTCTCTGTACTTCTTCGATAAGCCTGTCGAGGTAAGCATCCTGCTTCTTGTCTTCGCCAAGATCGGACCTGAGGACCTTCTCGGCTACTTCTACCGACATATTCGCAACTACTCGGCGAATATCCCTCAGCGCAGATTCTTTCTCCGCTGCTATATCTGTCCTGGCCTGCTGAAGGATCTTGGCGGCTTCTTCCTTAGCCTCGTCTCGGGCTTTCGCCACTATCGAGTCAGAGGTTGCGGAAGCTTCGCGAAGGATCCTGGCCTGCTCGGCCTGGGCATCGGAGATGATCTTCTCGCCACGGGCGGTGAGTTCTGCAATTGCTTTGTCGGCCTCTTCGGCTTTTCTCAGACTCTCGTCAATACGGTCCGATCTCTTCTCTACCATTCCGGTGATGATGGGGAAACCGAACTTCGCGAGGATGAAGAACACCACCGCAAAGATCAGGGTCATCCAGAACAGCAGACCGAAATCTGGAGTAATGAGAGACATATTACCTTAAGATACCGAGCAGACAGACGAGGATTGCGAACAGACAGGCACCTTCTACGAGGGCGCCGATGATGATTGCGAGCAGCTGATACTTGCTCGTGTACTCGGGCTGACGGGCGCCGGCCTCAAGGGCGGACTTACCGATCTTTCCGATACCGATAGCTGCGGCGATTGCGGCTACACCTGCGCCGAGGGCCGCTGCGGCTTTTCCGAATGCAGCACCTGCGGCTGCCTGGAGAATAACTGTAAGTAACATAAGCTATGAATTTGAATGTTGTCTAGATAATCCGATAAATACGCTGGAGAGCATCGTGAACACATAGGCCTGGATAAAGGCCACCAGCAGTTCGAGGATGTCCATAAAGATTCCGAACAGGACGGAGATGACGCTGAGCCCGGCATTGAGCCCGACTCCCATCTTAGCCGTAAGGAAGATAACTGCGATGACGCCCAGCAGCATAAAATGGCCTGCGAGGATATTCGCAAAGAGCCTGACCATCAAGCTGAAGGGCTTGGTAAACATACCTATTATTTCAATAAGAGGCATCAGCGGGAGAGGAACCTTAAGCCAGGTAGGGACGTCCGGCCAGAGGATATCCTTCCAGTAGTGTTTGTTGCCGAATACGTTTACTGCGATGAAGGTACAGACCGCCAGGGTCATCGTGATGGCTATATTGCCAGTAATATTGGCCCCTCCGGGGAAGAACGGGACGATACCCATCAGGTTGTTGATAAAGATAAAGAAGAAGGCCGTCAGCAGGTAAGGGGAGTACCGGCGGTAGTCCGGCCCTATACACTCTTTGATGACGTCGTTCTCTATCATCATTATGAGCATCTCCATCAGCCCGGCAAAGCCGCGCGGAGCCTGCTTCAGGGCGTCGTGGCGCCTGTACCAGCGTGCCGTCAAAAGAACGATCAGGACGAGAATAAGGGAGTTGACCATCAGTCCCAGAACATTCTTCGTAATAGAGATGTCCAGCGGCCTTACCGGATCTCCGGAAGGCTGGAGTTCGACCAGTTTACCGCCTTCTCCGAGGACAAAACCCTCGTACTCTTCTCCTTCCTCGATATGTTTCGAGCTGAAGATATGCCATCCGGTAGTCTTGCTGTGTACTATCACCGGGAGGTGGATAGAGACAGGCTCGCCCTTTATGGTAGTTATGTGCCAGCCATACGAATCGCCTACGTGGCCGAAGAGGTATTCGTCCATATCGAGGTCCTGCCCCCACGCAAACAGCGGAAGCAGAAGCGCGATCAGTATGCCGGCTAACTTTTTCATAATTCTACGCAAACGGTCATCTCTCCGCGGCCTGTCCGTACGAAGCCGGACGATATCGCGAAGACTTTCATCTCTCCGCCCTCAAGGCGCAACTTGATCTCGCCCTTATCCAGTGATGAGATTATAGGGGCGTGGTCAGGAAGTACCTCGAACTCGCCGAGGGTACCAGGCAGAAAGACCGCCTGGGCCTCTCCTTTGAAGAGTTCGGCTTCTGGAGATATGATTCTTATCCTGATCATTATGCGGCTGCCTGAGCGAGTATTTTCTTGCCTTTTTCTATTGCTTCTTCTATAGTTCCTACGTTCAGGAAGGCCTGCTCGGGGATGTCATCCACCTCGCCGTCGAGTATCATCTTGAAGCCCTTTACGGTATCCTCGATATCGACCATAACGCCCGGTACGCCGGTGAACTGGCTCGCGACCGCGAAGGGCTGGGAGAGGAAGCGCTGGATACGCCTGGCTCTGTTGACTGTAAGTTTGTCTTCGTCTGAGAGTTCATCCATACCCAGGATTGCGATAATATCCTGAAGTTCCTTGTTGCGCTGGAGGATCTGCTTCACCCTCTGGGCGGTTTGGTAGTGATCTTCGCCTACTACGCTTGGGTCTAGGATCCTGGAGGTAGACTCCAGAGGATCTACGGCAGGGTAGATACCCAGCTCGGCTATCTTACGGCTAAGAACCGTAGTTGCATCGAGATGAGAGAAGGTAGTAGCGGGAGCGGGGTCCGTAAGGTCGTCTGCAGGGACGTAAACCGCCTGGACCGAGGTGATGGAGCCATTCTTTGTAGAGGTGATGCGCTCCTGCATCTTACCCATTTCGGTAGCAAGGGTAGGTTGATAACCTACGGCGGAAGGCATACGTCCCAGAAGGGCGGATACCTCAGAGCCTGCCTGAGTGAAACGGAAGATGTTATCTATAAAGAAAAGGATGTCGTGGGGGTCCGAGGGATTCGGGCTGTCGCGGAACGACTCGGCCAGGGTAAGGCCGCTGAGCGCTACACTCGAACGGGCTCCCGGGGGTTCGTTCATCTGGCCGAAGACCATCGCTACCTGGCTCTTGGCGAGCTGTTCGCGGTCTACCTTCGTAAGGTCCCAGTGTCCCTCCTCCATACTCTTGTCGAACTCGTTGCCGTATTTGATAACTCCGGACTCTATCATCTCGCGAAGGAGGTCGTTACCCTCCCTCGTACGCTCGCCGACTCCGGCGAACACTGAAAAGCCGTTGTGTTTCTTAGCGATATTGTTGATGAGTTCCTTGATAAGAACTGTCTTTCCAACGCCGGCTCCTCCGAAGAGGCCGATCTTACCGCCCTTCAGGTAGGGTTCCAACAGGTCGATTACCTTGATACCGGTATAAAGCACCTCGCGCGAGGTCTTAAGATCCTCAAACTTAGGCGGTTCGCGGTGGATCGGGAGGCTCTCGCTGCGGTCCAGCTCGCCAAGTCCGTCGATCGCGTTTCCGGTGACGTTCATCACGCGCCCCCTGATCTGAGGGCCTACGGGCATCGAGATGGAGCTTCCAGTACTCCTTACCTCTTTTCCGCGCATAAGGCCGTCCGTACTGTCCATCGCGACACACCTAACTGTATCTTCGCCTATGTGTTGCTGCACCTCGAGAACGACCTCGCGGCCGTCCTGGCGGGTAGTTAACATAGCTTCGTGGATAAGGGGGAGATCTTTCTGCGCTCCGGCGGGGAATTCGAAGTGGACGTCCACTACCGGTCCCACTATCTGGGAAATATGTCCTTTGAGTTCTGACATAGAGTCTGTGGCTAAAAAATCACATAAAGATAATGAAAATAATTGAGTAACTTTGAAGCCTATGCGTGAAATGCTACCGGTAAGCGAGATTGCTGCCTCCGTTCCTCTCTGCAGAGGACGGATTGGCGGCGCTCTGGCTCGCGCTTTCAAGAGGCTTACCCGCCTGTCGAAAGTGGAGAAACTGGTCGACGACCATTCGGATGTAACAGGGTGGAAATTCAGTCAGGATGTGCTGGAAGAACTGGGAGTTGATTACGAGTTGGGCGGACTTCCGCTCGCCGATCTTCCCAAGGGAGCGTTCATCACTATCCACAATCATCCGTATGGGGGAGTAGACGGTTGCGCCCTTGTCAATATCTTCGGAAGAGTTGATCCTTCATACAAGCTAATGGTCAACAAAATCCTGGCGCGTATCTGGCCTCTGGACGGTAACTTCATTACAGTAGTACCTACCGGTGAGAAGAGGGACGCGGCCCAGACCGAGAGTATCAACGGAGTGAAGGAGAGTATAATTCAGATAAGAAGCGGACACCCTCTGGGAATTTTCCCCTCGGGCGCGGTCTCAGACCTCGATCCTAAGGAAAAGTGTGTCCGGGACAGGGAGTGGCAGGAAGCTGCCCTTAAGCTGATAAAGAAGCTCGGAGTTCCGATAGTCCCCGTACGTTTCTTTGACGGAAATTCCCGCTTCTATTATCGACTCGGGCTTATAGACTGGAAGGTACGTCTTCTGCGCCTCCCCTCGGAGATATTCAACAAAAATGGCAAGAGAATGAGGATAGGGATAGGTCAGGTAATCACCCCCGAAAAGCAGGCCGAATTATCGGACCTCAAGGAATTCGGAGCATATCTGAGGAGTAGCGTTTACGACATGCCTGAACCCGAGAATTACATACGAAGAAAAGCACTGCCTGAAAAGATATGAAAATAGGAGTACTTACAGCAATGGACAAGGAGTTCCGCCTGGTGTCGGAACTCGCAGGATCGGAGGGCAATATAGTGGTCAGAGCCTCCGGAATCGGAAAGGTAAACGCCGCTGTAGCGGCATATAAGCTCATAGCCGAAGACGGAGTCGATGCCATCATCAATACCGGCTGCGCCGGGGGAGTGGACCCTACGGTAGGAATAGGAGAGGTAGTGATAGGCAGCGCCTGCGCCTACCACGACGTCTGGTGTGGAGTCGAGAACGAGGCCGGCCAGATCCAGGGTCTCCCCGTCCTTTTCGAAGCCGAACCGACCCTTCTTCGCAAGATCGCGACTGAGTTCGGGGCCGACCCTAAGGTCCATATCGGTACTATCTGTACGGGCGACCAATTCCTTACCAGCGCCGAAGACGACGCAAAGGTAAAGGCAGTCCGCCCGGACGCCCTTGCCTGCGATATGGAGGCGGCCGCAATCGCTCAGGTATGCTATAAGATGGGTGTCCCTTTTATCGCCTACAAAGTTATCAGCGATGTCCACTACGATGCGGATAAATCCTGCCAGATGTACGATGATTTCTGGAGCAACCTGGCCGACGAATCGTTCGGAATCCTTAAAAGACTCTTTAAAGCCGTCAAATAATGCACGAATTTCCGCTGGTCTGGTTCCTGGTAGCGTTCGTATCCTATACGGCGCTGCTGTTCCTTGTCTCGTACCTCACTTCGCGAGGGGCGGGCAGCGGGTCGTTTTTCAGCGGCGACCGTAAGGCCCCCTGGCCCGTAGTCGCCTATGGGATGGTAGGAGCCTCGATCTCCGGAGTCAGCTTCATTTCGGTTCCCGGCAATGTCTGGGTCCAGAACTTCTTCTATATGCCGATGGTGCTCGGCTTCGTAGTAGGCTATATAGTTATTGCCAAGGCCCTCTTGCCGCTATACTATCGTAAGAACCTGACCTCGATCTATACCTATCTGGGCGAGCGCTTCGGCGACAAATCCGAGAAAACGGGAACCGTCGTTTTTATGGTCTCTAGACTTCTTGGGGCTGCCGTCAGAATCTTTGTCGTAATCCTTGTCTTCCAGTCCTTCCTTCCCGGAAAGTGGGGAAGCGGGACCCTGGAGTTCGCCGTGATAGCCGCGATATTCCTTGTTCTCCTGTATCTGTATACCTACAGAGGCGGAGTGAAGACTATCATCTGGACCGATGTCCTTCAGACTACCTTTATGCTGCTCGCAGTAGGCCTTACTATACACTTCATCTCGAAGGAGATGGCCCTGAGCGGCGGAGCTCTGGTCGAGAGGGCTCGTTCCTACACCGCCTGGTTCGATTGGGACTGGTCCCACGGGACAAACGCCGTCAAGCAGTTCGTCTCGGGTATCTTTGTAACTATAGCAATGACCGGCCTGGATCAGTCTATGATGCAGAAGAACCTGGCCTGCAAGGATATCAAGGCTGCTCAGAAGAATATGTATACTACCGCCGGAATAATAGTGGCGGTAAATCTGTTCTTCCTAATGATGGGCGCCCTCCTTTGTGTCTACACTAACGGTCTTGGCGGTCTCGAGGCCCTCGGAATTACAAAGACAGACCAGATTTACCCCACTATCGCCAGCCGCTATTTCAGCGTAGGCGCCGGAGTAATCTTCCTCATCGGCCTGATATCGGCGGCCTACCCTTCCGCAGGAGCAGCCCTGACCTCGATTACGACCTCCGTCTGCGTAGATTTCCTCAAGACTGAAGACGCCCGCTCAAGAAAACGGGTCCACGCCCTTACGGCAGTCGCTTTCCTCGTCATAATAGTGATTCTGTACATAGTCAGCAACGATGCCGTCATCAACCTGGTATACAAGCTGGCTTCGTACACCTACGGTCCGCTGCTCGGACTGTTCTTCTTCGGAATCCTGACCCAGCGCAGGCTTCGCGACGGTGCGGCGCCCTACATCGCAGTAGCGGCCCCGCTCCTCTGCCTTCTGCTCAATACGGCCGGAAAGCGCTGGCTGGGCTTCGACCTGGGTTTCAGCCTGCTTATAGTCAACGGCCTTCTTACCTACATCGGCCTTCTGATATTCAGTAAAAAGAAATGAAAGTAACCGAACAAGCCTCCCGCCACGACTCGCTCGAGCGTATGTCTACCCGCGAACTCCTCGAAGGAATCAACGGGGAAGACAGGACCGTAGCCGAAGCGGTCGGGGGCGCGATCCCTCAGATCGAGAAGCTGGTCGATGGGATAGTCGCCCGAATGGAAAAGGGCGGCAGGGTCTTCTACGCCGGCTCCGGGACCAGCGGCAGGCTGGGCGTCCTGGACGCATCCGAGATACCGCCCACCTTCGGCGCTGAGAAAGGGCTTTTCATAGGCGTCATCTCCGGCGGCGATACCGCCCTTCGCAATTCGGTAGAGGGAGCGGAAGACGATCCCGATGGAGCCTGGCGCGATCTGGCCCCATACTCGCCCAAGGCCGTGGATACTCTCGTGGGCATAGCCGCATCCGGCAGTACCCCGTATGCCGTCGGCGCTATCAAGGCCGCTCGCGCGGCGGGGCTTCTGACCGCCTGTATCACCTGCAACCCCGATTCGGCTGTGGCAGCGGCGGCAGAGGTACCGATTGTAGCCGTCGTGGGTCCGGAATTTGTTACGGGAAGTACCCGAATGAAGGCCGGTACAGCGCAGAAGATGATCCTCAATATGATCTCGACTTCGGTGATGATACGCCTGGGCCACGTCCGCGGAAACAAGATGATAGATATGCAGCTTGCGAACTCTAAACTGATAGACCGCGGAACCCGTATGGTGATGGAGGAAACAGGAATCAAAGACTACGATAAAGCCCGTGAACTGCTGCTGGAGAGCGGTTCCGTTCGCGCTGCAGTAGACAAGACAAAATAAATGGAAGAGAAGATAGTAATCCGGAACGCGACCGTCAACAACCTTAAGCACGTGTCGGTAGAGATCCCGCGAGACAAGATCGTGGTGATTACCGGCGTGTCCGGTTCCGGTAAGTCTTCTCTTGCTTTCGATACCCTTTTCGCCGAGGGACAGAGGCGCTTTGCCCAGAGCCTCTCGTCGTATGCCCGCCAGTTCCTCGGCAGGATGAACAAGCCCGATGTAGAATCTATCGACGGAGTTCCTCCAGCAATCGCAATCGAGCAGAAGGTGACGGTCAAGAATCCTCGCTCAACAGTTGCTACGACAACCGAGATCTACGATTTTCTGCGCCTCGTTTTCGCAAGAATAGGAAAGACCTACAGCCCCGTGTCCGGCGGCCTGGTCCATTCGGATTCAGTTGCTGATGTCCTCAAATATCTGGACGGAGTTGAGGGAACTGTAATGATACTTGCCCCTATAAAGTGGGGTGAGGACTGGGTCTCGACCCTGCTCGGACTTAAAGAAGAGGGTTTCAGCCGCCTCTACGTAGGCGGAAAGCCCGTGAAGATAGACGAAACGCTCCAGGGCGGACAGCAGCCGGAAGGCGCAAAGCTGCTCGTAGACCGTTTCAGCGACCGCTCCGACCGCGCGAGGCTCATCTCCTCGCTGGGAGACGCATTCAAGGCCGGCGACGGCGCCATGTCCGTCATTACTGACTTGGGCGAGCGCGAATTCTCCGAGCGTTTCGAACTGGACGGCATCAAGTTCCGTCAGCCGGACGAGTTCCTCTTCAGTTTCAACAGCCCCCTCGGGGCATGCCCGGTCTGCGGCGGTCTTGGAAAGATAATAGGAATCAGCGAAGATCTCGTCATCCCGGACAAGACTAAGAGCGTCTACGACGGGGCTATAGCCTGCTGGCGCGGCGAGAAGATGGCCTGGTTCAAGGACCATATGGTCGAGGTCTCGTCTAAGTATGGCCTGGATATCTTTACCCCGTATATCAAGCTGGACGAGCGCTCGAAGCGCCTCATCTGGGAGGGAGATCCGCCCGCTCCCGGAGACAGTTACGATTCCAATCCCGAGCGCCTCATAGGCCTTAACGAATTCTTCGCCTGGGTAGAGACCCAGCGCTACAAGATACAGTACAAGTATATGCTCAGCCGCTTCAGCGGCAAGACAGTCTGTCATTCCTGCCACGGCAGCCGCCTTCGCCCGGAAGCCCTCTACGTCAAGGTCGCCGAAAAAACTATCCACGACCTCCTGTCGATGACGGTCGAAGAGAGCATCGACTTCTTCAAGACGATAGACCTTAGCCCCGAAGATCGCGAGGTCGTAAGCGAGCCCCTGTTCGAGATCCAGAGCCGCCTTCAGTGTCTGGAAGACGTAGGGCTGGGCTACCTTACCCTCAGCCGCTCTATGAACACCCTGTCAGGCGGAGAGAGCCAGAGAGTGAACCTGGTCACGGCCCTTGGCAGCTCGCTGGTCGGCTCCATGTACATCCTCGACGAGCCCTCGATCGGCCTCCATCCCCGCGACACGGAACGCCTTATCGGCGTTCTTAAGCGCCTCCGCGACCTCGGCAACACGGTCATAGTCGTCGAACACGACGAGGAGATAATCCGCGCCGCGGACGTCCTTATCGATATGGGACCGTTTGCCGGCTCGCGCGGAGGCGAGATAGTCTTCGAAGGCCGGTACTCCGACTCCCTGCCCGAAGACAAGTTCGCCCGTTCGCTTACCTTGCAATACCTGAGCGGCCGTAAGACCCGCTATATCAGGGAGAAACGACCATGGACCTACAGCATCACGGTCCAGGGCGCGATGGAACACAACCTTAAGACGATAGATGTCCGTATCCCGCTGGGAGTGTTGACGGTTGTCAGCGGTGTGTCCGGTTCGGGAAAGTCGACCCTCGTTGGCGATATCTTATATCCAGCCCTCTACCGCCACATCAACGAAGCAGGCGATCCGCCCGGAGCGTTCAAGGGCCTTACGGGCAACCTTGACCGTATTACCCGCGTAGAATACGTAGACCAGAACCCTATAGGAAAGAGTTCCCGCTCGAATCCAGTAACATATCTGAAGGTCTATGACCTTATCCGTAAGCTCCTTTCCGACCAGCAATATGCGAAGGTGAGCGGCTTCGGGCCCTCGTTCTTCTCGTTCAACCAGGAGGGAGGACGCTGCCCGGAGTGTCAGGGAGAGGGCGTAGTGACTATCGAGATGCAGTTTATGTCAGACGTCAAGATGGTCTGCGAGTCCTGCGGAGGAAAGCGTTTCAAGCCCGAGATACTCGAGGTCCGCTATCGCGGAAAGAACGTTGACGATATCCTTAATATGAGCGTGTCCGAAGCAATAGAGTTCTTCTCAGAGGGACCTGAACCTGAGGCAAAAGAAATCGCTCAGAAACTCCAGCCGCTGGTAGATGTAGGTCTTGAGTACCTGAAACTCGCTCAGAGTAGTTCGACCCTTTCCGGAGGCGAGAGCCAGCGAATCAAACTGGCCTACTTCCTTGCGATGAGCCGCGAAAAGAGCGGCCGCGATAAGATAATGTTCATCTTCGACGAGCCTACCACCGGACTCCATTTCAGCGATGTTGAGCGCCTTCTGAAGGCTTTCGACGCCCTTTTGGAGCGCGGCCACAGCGTGCTTGTCGTAGAACACAATACGGATGTCATCAAGGCGGCGGACTGGGTAATAGACCTCGGTCCTGATGCCGGAGACCGCGGAGGCGAAGTCGTCTTCGCCGGTACTCCCGAAGACCTCGCAAAAACAGACACCTATACAGCAAAGTATATAAAATGATAGATGCAGTTATCACTTACGTAAACGGGTCGGACCCGGAGTGGAAGAAGCAGTATGCTGCGGTAGCGGGAAAAGAGCCTTCAAGGCGTTACCGCGACTGGGGAATGCTGGAGTGGCAGGTTGGCAATATCCGCCGTTTCCTCCCCTTTATAGACAAGATATTCCTTGTCGTAGCCCTGCCTTCCCAGGTTCCTGCAGGACTTGAAGGCAAGGTCGAGGTAGTCCTCCACAAAGACTTCATCCCGGAGCAGTATCTGCCTACCTTCAACAGCAATACTATCGAGATGTACCTTTACAGGATAAAGGGTATGAGCGATAAGTATCTGTATATCAACGACGACTGTATCCCGGTCGCCCCGGGAAGCGAAGACGAATTCTTTGTCGGGGACAAGATCTGCAGAGGCTTTGCCAAACACCTTTTCTACCCGAATATGTTCAAGAAGATAGTCCGAAAGACAGATACAGTAGCCCGTAAGGCGGCAGGTCTTTCGCCCAGTCTTGTCTTCATACGTCCTCAGCATTCTCCTTCGCCTCAGGTAAAGTCGATAGGCGAGGAACTGATGAACAAGGTAGGAGAAGATCTGATCTCTTCGCTCAGTACTTTTAGGAGGGAGTACAATGTCTGCAACTACGTCCTACCGGATTATATGTATCATACCGGGAAGGTGATACTTCAGCGCCTTTCCTGCCGTCATTTTTCGATGGGCGCGAAAACTCCCGCACAGTTGGACGCTTTCCTTCAGAATCCTGACCGTAAGTGGATCTGTATCAATGATGTTGATATGAGCCCGGCCCGTGAGGAAGAATTCCGAAAGGTTATAGCTAAATACGCCTCAAGATGACAACCGTAAGCCTGATCGTTCCTATCTATAAGGTCGAGAAATATATCGAGCAGTGTGGTCGCAGCGTTCTGGGCCAGAGCTGGCCTTCGATTCAGTTCATATTTGTAGACGACTGCTCACCGGACGGGAGCATCGACCTGCTCGAGGCTCTTATCGAGCGCGAGTTCTCCGGCCTCAAGAGCCAGATCCAGATCATACGCAAGCCCGTAAACGAAGGCCTGCCCCAGGCCCGCAGGACCGGCATCGCTGCCGCGACCGGAGATTTCATTCTCCACGTCGACGCGGACGACTGGATCGAGCCTGATGCCGTCGAAAAGCTGGCCCGAAAGGCCGACGAAACCGGTGCGGACGTGGTCTATTTCTTCGCCTGGAAGGAGTTCGGAGACGGCCGCTCGAGGGTGATTACAGACAAGGAGTTCGCGACCCCGCAGGATTTCGCGGATGCGATTCTGGTCCACGACGCACACCCGAGCGTGGTTCTGAAATTCTGGCGGCGTACGCTCTTCAGCCCGGAGATTTTCTTCCCGCGCTATGGCCAGGCCGAGGATATGGTCCAGAGCCTGCAGTTGCTCGACCGTGCCGCTAAGGCAGTCCGGCTGCCCGAACCGCTCTATCACTACCGCCGTTCGGATTCGAGCGCTATGAGCCGGGGCAAGCGCGCCCGCAAGAAAGCCCAGCAGCTGCGGAATTATCTCGATCTCTACCGCTTCTACAGCGCCTCGATCGAGACCTCTCCACTTCGCCGCTGCTGGCGCAAGCTGCTGCGCAAGGCCCGTCTATGGGCCCTGCTTTATGATCGCAGCGCGATCAAGGATTATCCGGAATTGTTCTAGAGGGCCCAGACCTCGCCTCCGTGGCCTCCGCGTTCGCTGACGGGCGGTGGAGTCATATAGTCGGGTCCATACATCTGAGTCAGATATGAGTCCGTGTCCTCGGGGGCGGGGAACTGCCGGCCGCGCAGGCTCAGCGGCTTCAGGTGTTCGAAGAAGTCTTTGGGGTGGACGTTGCGCGCCGATCTGGAGCCCATGAGGATAGCGATGCGCGAGCAGTCTTCGGCCTTATAGCTGCGGGCGAGGCGGTCGCAACGCCCGAGCCACCAGTCGAGGCTGTGGAAATGGGAATCGAGAAGGAGAAGCGGGGAACCGGTCTTGCGGCTGCGGTAGAGAAGGCGCCGGTGGGCGTGGATGCTCTTCCTTACAAGAGTCTGGAATGCTTCCTCATCGTCGGGAACCGGGTCGAGAGGGAAGATGTCTACACTCACTCCGTAGTGTGAAATATACTTGCTGCGGCTGGCTACAAACTTGTCCGTCCGGGGGTCGTGGACCTTGGCTACTCCGGCGACGTAAAAGACGTCTTCGCGGCGGGTGTTGAGTATACACTCGTATTTTCCTTTGTAAGTAGCGACGAAACGGTCGAAATCTTCGCGGGGCATCACTATGTCTGCGTCGTCGTCCCAGGGGATGAAGTCTCCGTAGCGTACTGCGCCGAGGACGGTCCCGTAGCCCATCGCCCAGCGGAGGCCTTCCTTACGGCAGAAATCGTCTATGTCGCAGAGGATGGAAAAGAGTATATCGTGGACCTCGTCTATTCCTATCTGTCTCATTATACGGTCTTTACGGCAAGTTTTTCGGGTCTTTCCACGTTGCCCGATACTCCGGGGCGGGGGTAGACGAAGGTAGGGTCCGGGGTGCGCCAGTCAAGTCCATAGCGGGCGACTACGAAACCCTCGGCGCTCTTCGTAACCGGAATCTCAATCCCGTCGAAGGGCATCATCTCGGTTTCTTTCGAGAACGGAACCTCGAATTCGACTACCCTGAGTCCTCCGTAGAGTTTGTTGGACTCGCGGTAGTTGGATGTTCCCTTGAAGGGGTAGAACATATAGCCCTTGCAGCGTTCGCCTTCTATAGTGTCGAAGAAGAAAATATCTACGTGGAGCCCGTGCCATTTCCAGGTCTCTTCGCGCGCGAACTGCCCGCCGTCGACCAGCAGGGAGTGGGCATAGGTAAAGCCGGCCTCTTCGAGGCAGCGGTGGAGGTTTTCAAGCCCGCCGGGGATGGCGTCGTTCCAGACGCCGGTATCGATATCGTCGTCGTGGGGGATGAAGCCCTTTTCGCGGATGGCCCCCAGCAGGGTCCCATAGACGGGCGACCAGGGAATCCCAGCCTTTTTCATCGCATCCCTGAAGGCTATCATCGCCGGAAGGCCGTAGCGTTTACGGCGCCTGATGCGACGGGGATTTGAGTAGATTTTCTTCCAGAATTGGGAAAGTGTCATTTCGAATAGTATTTAGCCATTTCGAGCCAGTTTCCGAGGCTTTCGCCTACGGTAGCTCCGCAGGATTCGCGGTACAGGGCCCATACGAACCAGTACCAGGCTATGAGTGCTGTATAGATAAGATAATGTTCTTCGAGAACCGGGGTCCAGCTTTCTTTCAGGTACTCGCGTATGAAGGCCTTGGCCTTAGAGCGATCGTACATTGCGTCTACTATGTAGTAGCCGACATCGATTCCGGGATCTGAGCAGCCCGAATACTCCCAGTCGATAAGGATAACGCTGCCGTCCGGGCGCAGCATCCAGTTGTGGCGGTAGGTATCGCCGTGGCAAAAACAAGTGCTGACGCCGTCGCCTATGGTCTTTTCGTAGAGGCGGCCGATGCGCTCTTTGAGTTCGAGGTAGTGA
>JAEESD010000021.1 GCA_016286145.1 Bacteroidales bacterium
TGAAAAACTTTCTTACAGCTGTCATGTGCATGCTGATCTCGCTCTCGGCCCTCGCCCAGAGCGCAAATATGCTTGCCATGGCCCGTTCAGAACTCTCAAAACGCGGCCTTGAAGAGACCGAAGTCCGTGCAAGGCTAATGGAAGAAGGCATCGACGTTGATAATATCCCCCCGACCGAGTATGCGAATTATCAGGGTCGAGTGATGGAAATCCTCAACAGGATGCAGGCCGAGAAGTCCGCGGCAACTACCGCGGCCGCTGCCGTAGCTCCTGCCGCTGCCGCCCCTGCCGCAACCCCGAACGAGTTCCCTCAGACTACTCTCGGAGAAGCCGCTGCAGAACAGGCCCTTGAAGTTGCTCTCGAAGAGAATAATGTTTCCCCTACCGCAGGAGACGATATCTACGGACACGCCCTCTTTACCGGTACTTCGATGGATGTTTTCCGTACTACAGACGGAGCTCAGGCCCCCGATACCTACATCCTCGGAGAAGGCGACGAAATCCATATCTCCATCTTCGGTTCTTCCCAGACCGAGATCCATCAGAGAATCGGAGCAGACGGCTCTATCCAGCCCGCCGGTTCTTCGAAGATTTTCCTTAAGGGTATGTCCCTTGCCCAGGGCCGCGAAGCGATTACCAGCAAACTCGCCCAGCACTATTCCTTCCGCAAGGATCAGATCGCAGTTACTATTACTACAGCCCGTACCGTGATGGTCAACATCTACGGAGAGGTCGGAGTCCAGGGCGGCTTTACCATCAGCGCCCTCAACAACGCCTTCAATGCTCTCGCAGCAGCCGGCGGCCCTACCTCAATGGGTTCCATCCGTAATATCCAGCGTTCCCGTTCAGGTAAGACCGAGCGTCTCGACCTCTATAAGTTTATGATCGGAGCAGGCGGAAAGACTCAGTTCGACATCCAGAACAACGACGTCCTCTTTGTCCCCGTAGCCAGTAAGATAGTCCGCATCGAGGGAGCCGTCAA
Organism: Bacteroidales bacterium; assembly: GCA_016286145.1. Classification (GTDB taxonomy): domain Bacteria; phylum Bacteroidota; class Bacteroidia; order Bacteroidales; family UBA932; genus Cryptobacteroides. The sequence continues at coordinate 983 of JAEESD010000021.1, forward strand.
GCGCCCTATGCGCTATGAGATGGCAGACGGCGAGAACCTCAAGGATCTCATCGCCTTCGCCGGCGGCCTCAGAGACGACGCATATCCCAACTTCGTCCAGATCGAGCGTCGCGAAAACGGCGAACTCAAGTATCTGGAATTCGACCTCGCAAAGGTAGTATCCGGAGCCGTAAAGGCTGAACTCGCAGCCGGCGATGTAGTTCGCGTCAAGGCCTCAGACCGTCCTATGGAGAATTACGTTTCCATCGGCGGCGATGTCTACTATGGCGGCAACTACGACCTGGAGAAGAACAGCAGCCTCCTCGCCCTCATCCAGAGAGCGGAGCCGCGCTTCACCGCCCGCAAGGACTATGTCTTCGTAGAGCGTACGCGCCCCGATCAGACCGTTGAAGTCCTTACCGTTCCCTTCCCTGGAGAAAACGGCAATCCTGACTTCCAGCTTACTGAAAGGGATGTCGTGACGGTTCTAGCTCTGTCTACTTACCGCGATACAGACAACATTACTGTCAGCGGCCAGGTACGCAACCCCTTTACTAAGAGCTTCGGCCTCAACGACCGTATGACAGTAGCCCAGGCTATCGAATACGCAGGCGGCCTCAGGCCTACCGTCTACCCCGTTGCCTACATCTTCCGTAAGGATGTCACCAACCCTACTAAGAGGGAGTATATCGCAGTCAACATCGAGTCTGAAGGCGAGACCCTCCTCCAGCCCGGCGACGAACTCCGCGTCTACGACAATACCACTTACACCAATATCGGTGAGCTTCGCGTCAGCGGCGCTGTAAAGAATACGATCAACATCACCTTCGATTCTTCCGTCACGGTTCACGACCTTCTTACTATGGCCGGCGGCTTTACCGTAGGTGCTGCCTACGACAAGGTCCAGGTCTTCCGTATGAACGTTTCCAAGAAAGACGAGGTCCACTTCGACACTATCGTACTCGAAGTTGACGAGAACTATTATCCTAAGGATCAGAACTTCCAGCTTCAGCCTTACGACCATATCGTCGTCCGTATGACCCCGAACTTCACACACGGCCGTACGGTCGAGATCAACGGCCGAGTCAAATATCCGGGAGTCTATGTCATCGAGGACAGCAAGACTCAGCTCTCCCAGGTCCTCGAGCTTGCAGGCGGCCTTCTTGACGACGCTTCTCCTTATTGCTCGCTGTTCCGTACTTTCAACGGCAGAGGTCAGATCGGAATCGATCTTAAAGACGTTACCAAATCCCGCTCAAAGAAAAACTGGGACGATCCCATCCTTATGGACGGTGATGTCGTCAACATAGTCCGTGCAGAAAACATAGTCGTAATCCGCGAAATGGGTACACGTATGGCTCAGTATGTTCCTGCAGACTTTGCTTCGAGCCAGAAAACTTTGGTTTTCCACGGCTCACACAACGCTAAGTGGTATATCGACAATTACGCCGGCGGTCTTGTAAAGACAGCAGACAAAAACAGTATCACTGTTACCCTGCCCAACTACCAGACTAAGGGAACCAAGCGCTTCCTCGGAATCCGCAACTATCCTAATGTTGAGCCCGGCAGTACTATTACAGTTATGATCGATCCGGAGAAGAGGGCTAAGGTCGAAGAGCCTAAGGAGAAGTCCAAGGTCGACTGGGATCAGGTCCTGTCGAGGACTATGGCCTCCATCACCTCCATCGCTTCCTTCATCCTGCTCATAGAAAGACTCTAGAATATGGACGAAAACAAGAATTACAACGTTCCCGTAGAAGAGGAAGAGGGCGGAATAGACATAATGGCTATGGTCCGCAACCTCTGGGACGGCAGGAAGACTATCATCATCATTACTGCCGTGTTCATCGTCCTCGGACTGGTCGCTGCGCTTACTATGAAGCGCACCTATACCGTCCAGTCTACGATGGTTCCCCAGATGAGTTCCCGTTCGAATTCATCTCTGGGAAGCCTGGCAGCGCTGGCCGGAGTTGATCTCGGAATGACTAACAATGCCGCCGATCTTTCTCCGCTTATCTATCCTCAGATAGTAAACAGCGTCCCGTTCCGTAAAGAGCTTCTCTACACTCCCCTTCACTACGCAAAGGCAGACACCGCGGTAAGTATGTTTACCTACCAGAAAGAGTATGTCAAGCCCAGCGTAATGAGCTATGTCCTCAAATACACTGTCGGTCTTCCCGGAGTGATAATGGGTGCGATTCGCGGGGAGAAGCCGGAATTAACTCTTCCCTCGGGAGAAGCAGACAACGCTCCCAAGCCTATTCTTCTGACTAAGGACGAGGAGAAGTTTATGAAGATCCTCTCTCAGAACGTCAACCTTTCCGTAGACAAGAAGGAGGGTTATATTACTCTTTCCGTTACAGGCTCCGAGCCTATTCAGACAGCCGAACTCGCGATGGCGGCCCAGCAGCTCCTTCAGAAAGAGGTTACCCGCTTCCGTACTGAGAAGGCTCAGGACAACCTCGATTATATCCAGGCCCGTTACGATGAAAGCAAAGCTGAAGCCGAGGCTTATCAGAGCCAGCTTGCTACCGTCCGCGACCGCTCCCAGCAGATGAGCTCCTCTAGGGCGCGCATCGAGCAGGAAAGGATCCAGATGAAATACAATGTCGCTTCATCGATCTACTCCGAGATGGCAAAGCAGCTCGAGCAGGCTAAGATGCAGGTAAAGAGGGATACTCCTATCCTTACTGTCGTCCAGCCTGTTACCGTACCGGCCAAGCCTTCCAACAGCCGTGCGAAGACTCTTATCGTCTGGACCTTCCTCGGATTCGTCCTGGGATGTGGCTGGGTTATCGGAAAGGGTTACCTCCCGAAGCTCAAGGAAATGTTTTCAGCTAAAAAGGATCAGTAAGAAAGCTTATTGAAAGTCCTTTCAAACAAAGTAAAGCTGCTTCCGACAATGGGGCAGCTTTCTTTTGTCTCCCCTATCGTAATTGTAAGAGTACCGCCGCTTTCGGTGTAGGTTCCGCTGACCACATCGAAGACGATGGGGCTGATGCGGGACTCGGACACTGTCCCAGCCCAAAGGCCGGATACACGGATGAAGCTGTCCTTACCATTGAATATATATACTATGGGGACATCAGCGGGATATCCGGTATTGTTGTAGGTCCAAACCGTACCTTTCAGGCCCGAGGCCCCATCCTCTTCGAGGGGATCACAGATGGACTGAAGGGCATAGACTCCGCTGGTTATAAGACCTTTGTAAGTAGTGGCGGAAAGGTTGCCTACCTCAACGGAACTGCCTTTTATACTGGCAGTTTTCTTAGAACTGCTCCACCCATAAGCGGGACCGGTCTCCTCGCGGGTTATGTTGGTGTAGGAAATGTCTACGCACTCGCTTCCGGAGGGGAAATAGGCTAAATGAAGAGTATTGTCTATAGGAGTAATCCATATAGACCCTGCCAGAGTCTTATAGGAGTAGGGGGAAATTCGTGTATAGTTGTCGTTTTTATTGACGCGCTTCAAATTGAAGAAAGTGCGGCTGATTGTGTATTCAGAGGCATATTTGGTCTTCACGGTAACTACGTGGCCGTCGGCTGTATAAGTACCGTGGTCTGCCTGAACGCGGCCCAGTTCCGAATTGTGTTGGAGAAGGCTCGCACTGTCTGCATCGTGGAAACAGACCCAGGTTGTTATATCGTCTACCTTCAGGTTCCAGACTGTACCCTCCAGGGAAAGGAACAGGACTTCCTTTGAACAGGAACTGAGAGCCAGAAGAAGAACGGCCGAAAAGACGGGAAGAAGTAGTTTTCTCATTACTGTATGAAGCTGGCAAAATAGCCGGGGAAGAATACGTTTGTGATGAGGTAACCGATGATAGTCGAGACGAACACGCTGATAAGACCGGGCATCATAAAGCTGTGGTTGAGCAGATACTTGCCGATTACAGTCGTTCCGCTTCGGTCAAAGTTGACGGTTGCGATATCAGAAGGATAGTTCGGGATGAAGAAGTATCCGTAGACGCTGGGGAGCACTCCGAGAAGGACGGGTCCTGCGATTCCAAGCTGATAGGCCAGCGGCAGCATCGCTACTACTACCGCGCCCTGAGAATTGATCAGAACGCTGACGAGGAAGAAAACGAACGCTATCGACCAGGGATATGCGGTAACAAGACCTGTCAGCATCTCCTTCATCTGTTCCAGATAGTTGCCGAAATAGGTGTCTGCCAGCCAGGCGATACCATAAATTGCGATTACTGCGACCATTCCGGACTTCCACACTGAACCGGAAACGGTGTTGGGAAGGTTGACCTTGCAGAAGATGATATTGAGGGCTGCTGCGCAGAGCATTATGATCTGGATGCAGAGGTTCATCTTAGGAAGATTGATAGACTTCGCTACCGGAATGCCATCGGGAGTCTTAAGCATCTGAAGGAAAGCGAAAGAGACAATCACTAGCAGGGCACCGAGGAAGATAAATACGGAAGCCTTTGCTTCTTTTGTGATTTCCTTATCGAGGGTAGTCGCGGTATTGCCGTACATATATTTGTTGATCTTGGGATCCGCAACCCTTTTCTGGAACTCGGGATCTTTATCGAGATCCTTGCCTCTGCGCCACGAAGCAAACGAAGCGCAGATGATACCGCACAGACAGGCCGGGATAGTAACCATCAGGACCTGAGGAATGCTGACCATATAGCCGTTGGCGTTCGAGATAGTCACGAAAGCCACGACCGCCGCTGCGATAGGCGAACAGGTAATACCTACCTGAGATGCTATTGAAGATACACCGCAGGGCCTTTCGGGCCTGATGTTTTTCTTGAGGGCGATATCGCAGATAATAGGCATAATAGTATACACTACGTGTCCCGTTCCTACAAGAACCGTAAGGAAGAAGGTCACGAGCGGTCCGAGGAACGTAATACGGTTGGGATGCTTTCTCAGGATCTTTTCCGCCAGCTGTATCATCCAGTCCATACCGCCTGAGGCCTGCAGAGTTCCGGCGCAGGTCACCGCGGCGATGATGATGTAGATGACGTCTGTAGGAGGAGTTCCGGGCTTAAGACCGAAGCCGAATACCAGAATCGCGAGGCCTATACCGGAGATTGCACCAAGAGCGAGGGATCCGTAACGGGAACCGACGTAAAGAGCCGCCAGAACAATCAGCAGCTGGATAATCATTGTGAAAGTCATTCCTGAATCGTTTTGTGTGTGTAAATATAATGATTTTTCTTCGTAACTTAGTAAGCTGAATAAGACTAAGAACCGGATGAAAAAATTTCTCAAACTGTTTTGCATCGTGGCTGTATGTGCTTGCATAGGCTACGGAATCACCGCACTTATGACTAAAGTTATCAAACCCAATAAGACAGAATCGGGTTATATTCCCCAGTCCGACATCCAGATAGCTGACGGAGTGATGACCCCCGAGACTCTACTCTCCCTGGGACGACTTTCAGACCCTCAGCTCTCCCCCGACGGTAAGAAGATACTCTACGGAGTGAGTTACACTTCGATCGAGCAAAACCGCAGCTGCCGCAATCTCTTTGTCTGCGATACAGATGGAAGCAATAAAATCCAGCTGACCCGTTACGCAAAGAGCGCCAGCAACGCGAGGTGGTCTCCGGACGGAAAGAAGATCTACTTCCTTCAGGGCGGCCAGCTCTGGGCTGCTGCCTACGGCGGAAAGAAACTGGGCGCAAAGTATCAGCTCAGCGACGTCCCTTCCGGAATCAGCGAGTTCAAACTCTCCCCTGACGGAAATCAGATTCTTTATATCTCTACAATAAAGGGCCCCGTCACTACCCCCAAAGACATCGACCCCGCCCTCGACAAAGCCCAGGCCTATGTCGCTACAGACCTTATGTACAGGCATTGGGATCACTGGGTACTCGAAACTCCCAGGACCTATGTGGCCAGCCTTGCAAACGGGAAGATTACTCCGGAAAGCAGTGTAGACCTTCTGGGAGACGAGCCGTTCGAACTCCCGACCGAGCCTTTCGGCGGAGCCGAGCAGCTCGATTGGGCTCCGAACGGCCGTCATATCGCTTACAGTTGCCGTAAGAAGACCGGAAAGGAGTATGCCTTCTCTACCAACTGCGGTATCTATGTATATGATATCCTTACCGGCGAAACTACTCCCGTCAAGGTAGACGGCGGATACGATACAGACCCCGTATGGAGCCCGGACGGAACTAAGCTCGCCTGGATTTCGATGGCCCGCGACGGCTATGAGGCAGACAAGCAGAGAATCCTCGTCGCCGATATCTGCTATCCTCAGACAGACGAGGGTCAGGCTTCCGGAGTTATCGTAGGCGAGATAAAGGAACTCACTGCGAGCTTCAAGTACGACGCTTCCGGCCTTCTCTGGGCAGAAGACAGCAAGTCGCTGTATTTCAATTCGATAACCGAAGGAACCGGCAAGATATTCAGCGTATGTCTTAACGGCGAAACTACCCAGCTTACAAAGGACGGCTGGAACTACGACTTCTTCAGCCCCTTCGCCGTAGAGGAAGACGGAACCCTTCTTACCAGCTACTATTGCCTCAACTTCCCTGTTGAGCTCGTAGCTGTAAATAAAGACGGCTTCAAGCAGATTACCTGCGAGAACAAACACATCCTCGACCAACTCGATGAACCTACCTCCGAGAGCGTAATCGTAAAGACGGTAGACAATCAGGATATGCAGTGCTGGGTTCTCTACCCTCCTAAATTTGATCCTTCAAAGGTCTACCCCGCAGTCGAGATCGTACTCGGCGGTCCTCAGGGAACCAACTCCCAGGACTGGAGCTACCGCTGGTGTTACCGCCTGATGGCCCAGCAGGGCTATATCGTAATTATGCCCAACCGCCGTGGAACTACGGCGTTCGGCCAGCCGTGGAAAGAGCAGATCAGCGGCGATTATCCCGGCCTCAATATGCAGGACTACCTGTCCGCAGGCCGTTGGATCAAGAGTAAGCCCTACGTAGGCAAGCTCGCCTGCGTCGGTGCCTCCTACGGCGGATTCTCGGCCTACATGCTCGAGGGTCTCCATGGCGACCTGTACGACTGCTTCATCGCCCACGCCGGAATCTTCGACGAAAAGGCGCTGTGGTATACTACCGAAGAGATGTGGTTCGCGAACTGGGACAACGGCGGTCTGACCGAATACGACTACCGCCCGGGCGAGACCGGTCCCGCCGGAGACGGCATCTATTTCGGCGGAATGCAGCAGGCCGGTGCCCCTTATGCGAAGACCGCAAAGGCTAAGGATCACTACGCAAAGGATCCTCAGAGCAATATCCTCAAGTGGCACACCCCCATTCTCTGCATCCATGGCATGATGGACTTCCGCATCCCCTATACTCAGGGTATGGCGGCATTCAACGCTGCCCAGATGATGGGCGTACCGAGCAAGCTGCTCATCTTCCCAGAAGAGAATCACTGGATCCTCCAGCCTCAGAATTCCCTCTTCTGGCATCGCGAGTTCTACGCATGGCTGGATAAATGGTGTAAGGAATAATATGCTTGCCGTTCTGCTATCCGCCTTGCTCGGTCTAAGCGGCCCTGCGAAGGTCTATCAATTCGAAAAGGCCGAATTCTCGATCACGGTCTTCGGCGGCCAGTGGGACAATCCCTACCGTCAGGAAGAGGTGGCGATGGATATGGAATACTATGCTCCCGACGGGGAACACGGCGTCCTTCCCTGCTTCTACTGCGGCTCTGACAGTACCTGGACAGCCCGCTTCACTCCCATCCAGTCCGGAAGGTACTCCCTTCGCTTCATCTATACTGAGAGCGAAGATTTCGCTTCAGATCTCGACGACCTTTCTCTCATAGTCTACCCCGCCGACGGCCAGGGCTTCCTCCACCCGAACGACAACTGGACTTTCCGCTTTGATAACGGAGATCTTTTCAGGGGAATAGGCGAAAACATCTGCTGGGAATCGCGTACGGAAGACGACAACCCTCATCTTAGCGAACTCCACCAGCAGGCAGACATCTACAATTACGACGTAATGCTTCCCAGGCTTAAGGCCCACGGCGGCAATTTCACCAGGATGTGGATGTGTAGCTGGAACTTCCCTATCGACAGGCAGAAAGATTTCAACAACCCCCGCTATACCGAGTGTGATGGACCCATCAACGAAAGCGCAGTCAAGCGTCTGGACCACGTCCTCGGACTGGCCGAGAATCTGGATATAAAGGTAATGCTATGTATGGGCCAGGGCAATGTCAAGGCAGACGAAGACTTCTTCACCTCCGAAGATGCTAAGGCGCGTTACCGCAATTACCTTAGATATACAGTGGCCCGCTGGGGATATAGCCCCTCGGTAGCGGCCTGGGAATTCTTCAACGAAGTCGACAACATCCAGTTCGCAGACAGCGAAAACCCCATTCCGGCAGCGGCAATAGCCGACTGGCACTCAGAGATGGCAAAGTACCTGCGCAGCATCGACCCTCACTCCCATATGATCACGACCTCCATTTCTCACCGCGACATCGAGGGCCTGAACAGCATCCCGGAGATCGACTTCAACCAGAAACACATCTACAAAGCTACTGCCGACATACCCAACACTATAAACAGATACGAGAAGGAATTCGATAAGCCCTACGTAATCGGCGAAGCCGGCTATGAGTGGGACTGGTACAAGAATTTCGAAGAAATAGCGGACGGTCTCGATATGGACTTTACCCGCGCGATGTACTATGGACTCTTCAACCCTACCCCGATAGTTCCTATGAGCTGGTGGTGGGAATGGTTTGACTCTCGCGGGACAGATGCAAAGATCGCCGAGGTCCGCGCCCTTAGCGATCAGATGATCGAGGCGGGCGGCGGCAGTTTCGAGCCTCTCGAAGTCCGTGTAGCCGGCAATGACGGCTATGCCGTAAGGTGCGGCAAGAAAGTGTTCGTCTACATTTTCAACCCTACAGATAAACCGATAACCACATTCTCCGTTGTACTCGGAGACCACAAAACATACAGACTCACTAAACTAAACATCCTTCCAAATAAGGAACAAACCTTTATTTTATGAAACTAATCAAGACGCTTGCAACGCTGCTGGTTCTTCTAGCAGGAGTGACCAGCCTCAGCGCCCAAAGCCTTACCGTCACAGGAACGGTCAGCGACGTCTCAGGCTACCCGCTACCGGGTGCGGCCGTGATAGTCGCAGGTACCGGCAACGGTGCCGTAACCGACCTCGACGGCCGCTATGAACTCCGCAATGTCGCGGAGGCCGCAAGCCTGACTGTCGACATCCTTGGTTACAAGGGCCAGACAGTGAAGGTCGGCGGCCGTGCAGTGATAGACTTCGTCCTCGAGGAAGACAGCGTCCTTCTCGAAGAGACGGTGGTCGTGGGCTATGGTCAAGTAAAAAAGAGCGACCTTACCGGCTCTGTCGCTTCCGTTAAGGCGGAAAAAATCACGGACATCCCCGCGAACTCGGTGGACGCCCTGCTCCAGGGCCGAGTAGCCGGTGTGCAGGTAACCAATGCCTCGCAGGACCCGGGCGCTTCTTCGACCGTCCGAATCCGCGGTAACTCCTCCCTCAACGGATCCAACTCCCCTCTGGTCGTCATCGACGGTTTCCCTTACGGCGAAGCCGGTGCTATCAGCCAGATCAACCCGCAGGACATCATCTCGATGGAGGTCCTCAAGGACGCTTCCGCATCCGCAATCTACGGTTCGCGAGGCGCCAACGGCGTTATCCTGATTACAACCCGCAAGGCCCAGGGAACCAAGAACCGCATCAGTGTACGTCAACAGACGACGCTCTCGCAGTTTACCCAGCCGCTACACCTTTGGAGAGATCCGGTCTTGATGGCAATGCTCTCGAACGAGAGCCGCGCCAACTCAGGCCTTACCCAGCTTTACGTAGGTGCAGTCAACGCCAACGGCGTTTACTACCCCTCCATCGAAGAACTACAGAGCGGCCAGTGGAGTACCAACACCCGTTGGGACGACATAGTCTTCAACAAAGCTCCTATCTCGGACAACACTACCGTAAAGGTCCAGAGCTCCAACGACAGGACTATGTTCACCGCCTCGGCGAACTACTACCGCGACAACGGTATGTATATCGAGGACACCTACACCAAATACGGGGCGAACTTCGCCGTGGACCACAAAATCTTCGACAACCTCAGGATGAAGGCCAGCGCCAACGTTACCCAGAACAAACGCCACAACAACGGCTACCTGTCCTACAACCGTAACCCCATCTTCCCCGTCTATGACGACGAAGGTAATTACTGGCAGTACAGCGTTCAGGATTACTATCATCCTCTCGCCCTTACGAAGTTCCGCAAGCAGGACAAGAGCGGGCTCGACCTTATCGCCTATATGGCCGTGGACTACAGGCCCTGGGAATGGCTGGACATTACCGCCCAGGTCAACTACAAACACGGCGAGACTATCTCGGACTACTACTTCCCCAAGAAGTACACTGAAAGGGGTGTCTTCAACAACGGCTACGGTGCAATCCAGAACTGGCGGGACGACAACCTGGTAGTTGAGAGTTATGCCACCTTCGACAAGGAGTTCGGCATTCATCATCTCACCGCAATGGCAGGTTATTCCTACGAAAGCTATGAGTCGCGCAGCAGCGATCTCGCCGCTGTAGGCTTCGTAAACGAATCGCTCGGCAACGAAAACCTCGCTTCCGGTGATCCTGAAAAATATCAGATCCAAAACAGCCTTTATGCAACAAAGTTGATTTCCGGCCTGTTCCGATTCAACTATACTCTAGCGGGTAAGTACCTCGCCACCTTCACTGCCCGTGCCGACGGCTCCTCCAAGTTCGGTGCAGACAATAAGTGGGCGTTCTTCCCCTCCGGAGCTCTCAGCTGGAAGATGAGCGAAGAAGACTGGCTCAAGGATATCTCCCAGATCAACCTTCTGAAACTCAGGGCATCCTATGGTATTTCCGGTAACCAGGGTATTTCCGCTTATCAGACCCTCAGCCGCTACGGCCAACACAAATACTACTATGAAGGCAGCTGGACTACCGCTATCGGTCCCGGCTACAAATCCGGAACTACCGGAGACGGCGGTATTTACGCGATCTGGAGCGGTATCCCCAACACCGGTCTGAAATGGGAGACCACCTCTCAGTTAGACCTCGGATTCGACGGTGCTTTCTTCAACGAAAGGCTCAATGTAACTTTCGACTGGTACTACAAACACACCTCCGATCTGCTTCGCCAGCGCAACATCGCCCCCTCGTCCGGTTACGACAAGATGTGGGTCAACGACGGCGAAATCCTTAACAGAGGTATTGAAATCACCCTCGACGGCATCTTATACCGCGATCGCGACTGGAATGTGGGCGGAACTCTCATCTTCTCCAAGAACCGCAACTCGGTACTCAGTCTTGGAAACTCTGTCGAGGCCGGACTCAACAAAGACGTCCGTACCGGAATGGAATATGAGTTCTACGGCAACTCTTCAGAGCAATACCGCGGCTTTACCAACATCCTCGCAGTAGGCTACCCGATGTACGTGTTCTACGGCTACGTAACGGACGGTATCATCCAGAGCCTCGCAGAGGGACTTGGCGCAGGCCTCAGCGGCGATGATGCGCAGCCCGGCGAATTCAAGTATGTAGACATCTACAACGGCGACAGGCTCGACTTAATCAACGAAGACGACCGCTGCATAATCGGAGACCCCAACCCTGACTTCCTCGCTTCCCTCTCGCTCAACGCCAGTTGGAAGAACCTGGATTTCAGCGTGTTCTTCAACGGAGTCTTCGGTAATGACGTTATCAACAGCAAACGTTTCGACCAGCCCAACAATATGCCTTTCCGCTGGACTCCGGACAACCCCACCAACCTCTACCCTAAACTGAGCGACACCCGCCAGACCAGGTTCTCGAGCTGGTGGATTGAAGACGGTTCCTTCGTCAGAATCCAGACTATGACTCTGGGCTACAAGATTCCTCTCTCGAAGAAGGATATGGGCAGGGTTTTACGCCTGTACATCTCCGCAGATAACCTCTACACTTTTACCAAGTTCTCCGGTTACGATCCTGAAGTAAGCGCACTTGGACTCTACAGCGGCGGCTATCCCCGCCTTCGCAAATGGACATTCGGCCTTGATTTCAATTTCTAGAAAGCGATGAAAACACGTAATATTATACTCGCAGCGCTCGCATCACTTACAGTATGCGCCTGCTCCCTGGACGAATATCCCTACGGATTCTATTCAGAGGGAAATTTCTATAAGACCGACGCCGACGCCCTTGCAGCGACCAACTATATCTACGACGCGATCAACTATATCGAGTACTCCCGTGCCATCGTCTTCCTGGGCGATATGAATACGGACGTAATGTACCCGAAGGGAGACGCCAAGACCTCTACAAAGGAACTTGACGGATGGAAGCCCTCCACCTTCAAGACCAATACGACCCTCAACAATTTCTACCACTACTCTTATATCACCATCAACAGGGCAAACGTAGTGATAGAAAATGTAGCCGCGATGAAGGACTTGGACGAAGAAACCCGCAACCAGTATGTTGGAGAAGCCTACTTTATGAGGGCCTACTCCTACTTCAACCTTGCGAGAAACTTCGGAAGGGTTCCTATGCACCTTACGCCTGTTCGCAAACTCGAAGAAGCTACGGTAGGTGCCGCGAAGACTCTCGATGAGGTCTGGAACCAGATCTTTGAGGATCTTGACAAGGCTATTTCTCTTACAAAGATCTACCCTGTTCCAGTAACAGGTCGTACAGACCGTGTAGCCGCATACTCGCTGGCTTCGTTCGCATACCTTTATCTCGCTACCGCAAAGGAAACAGGCGTACCTCAGTATGTAGATATGAGCTTCAATATTGACGACTACTACACCAAGGCTACCGAGTACGCAGCCCACGTAGTAGACGATCCCGCCCAGACTACCTACGGCCTGGATCCGAACCTGATGGACATCTACGACGTAGAGAAACCTACTGGTCCGGAACACATCTTCCTTATGAGTATGGACCGCACCGGCGAGACCGAAGGTCAGTATTCAAAGATCTCAAAGATGTATATCCCCTACATCGCCGGCGGTACTGTCTACATCAAGAACGGCGACACCGGAGAACTTATCCCGACCCACGACGGCTGGAGCGAATACTGTACTCAGACCGAGTTCTACAACAGCTTCGAAGCAGGCGATCTTCGCCACGACTGGCTGTTCTGCACTACCGTATACAATGCAGACGGAATCGCAACTTTCGGCGGTGATTCAGGCAAGAGCCTCTCATACCCCTTCTGCCGCAAGTTCATCGACCCCGAGTTTGTCGGAGAAAAGACCTCTACCAAGCCTTTCCTCATCCGCTATTCGGAAGTCGCGTTGACATACGCCGAAGCAGCGGGCCCTACCACCAAGGCATATGAACTCGTGAATGCCATCAGGAACAGGGCCGGCCTTGCCCCCCTCCCTTCCGGAATGACTACCTCCGCTTTCCGCGATGCCGTCCGTAAGGAGCGCGTCTTCGAACTCGCCTTCGAAGGCCACCTCTGCTATGATTTCCGCAGACTCAACAAGCTCCACACGGACATCACTGCGGCCCGCGAACAGGGTCTCACCGCCGAAGAGATGGTCTTCTACCCCATCCCTTCGCTCGAGACCGACCTCAATCCTTATATCGAATAAGCTCAAAATACGTCGAATATGAAACTCTTTAAATATACAGCACTTCTTCTGGCAGGCATCGCCCTCCTGTTCTCCTGTGCACCCGAAGGGTACACCGGACTGGACGGCGGATATGCCTTCCACGAAAGAAACATAGTTTCCATCGCCTTTGAGCGTCAGATCGGCGATGCCGTGATCGAGACCGTAAGCGATTCAACAGGTACGGTCGAGGTCAGACTGGCGGTAGATATGATTCAGGATCTTTCCCAAGTCACTCTAACCTCGCTGGTCGTCGCATATGGAGCAACAGCAACCGCTGCCAAAGATGATAAAATTGATTTCTCCGGCGGCTCAACCCCTACCATCTCCGTCACCTCTCAGGCCGGAGAGAAAAGGGTATACTCTATCAATATGATTCCATTCGTCGAAAGTTTCGCCGGGAATTACGCCATCAACGGGTCTTATATACTTGGCGGTCTGGGCGAAGCGACCAGCGCCGAGCCGTGGAGTTGGGGAGTCCTTCTTCTTGCCACTCCCGAATCCAAGAGCTGGTGTTGGGCGAAATGGGCCGCACTCGGATATGGTCCTTCCGCCAATTACGACAACTACCTCGAGATTACCTGCACCAAGATTAATGATGACGGGACAACAGAAGGCACCTGTATCAACTACGGCGGTGTAGACGGAAAGCACTGGAACTGCCTGCTCGACGGAGCCCAGAACAAGGAGAAAGACGGCCAGGACCTTGATCTCCACAATTTCTACAGGGTGATTCCGATAGGCGAAAGCACCTGGAAAAAAGACTATGCTCTCGGAACAATCACCTTCAAGGATGCCTCCGGCAAGGAACGCGTCTGCTCAATTTTCGACAGCGATATAACCATCTGCGAAGGAGCCGGAAAGAAAGTAGTCGTAGAGAATCAGTGTCTGGCCTTCTCAGTTCCCGGAGATACGAGATGGGATGCCACTACTACCCCTCGTCTCAACCCCATCCTCTATACCGACTATATGAAATTTGTAGTCGCTCCCCGCTACTACTTCCTCCTCGTCACCAAAGTCGATGAAATACCTGCAGCATCAAAGGTTGTCGGCGATGAGGGCGATGTTAACATTGATATTATTCCAGACGATCCCGGTTCTGGAGATGATCCCGGAACTGGAACTGGCGACGATCCTGGAACCACCCCCGATTTATCTGCTATTGCCGGAGAGTACAAGGTCAACTCGCTCAAGATTCTTGGAGGAGGACGCAGCGGATTCGATGAGATTAAGCTCAAACCTTGGGATTGGACCGGTTATGTAGACAACTATTCACCGACCAATGCGGATAAGGAATACGACAATATTCTTACAGTAACTGTCGACGGTACTTCCGGAACTCTCAACTATGGTCCTGGCGCTGACGGAGAGTATTGGGACTACACCTACAAGAACAATATGAACGGCACGAATAACGATTATGGAGACATAACGGTAGATATGTCGTTCAACTTCGGGCAATTGCCCCACGGTGAGAGTACCTTCACCCTCGACCCTCAGACGATGGTCGCTACTATCAAGGGCTCCGGCAGTACTGTTTATGGTATGGTCTACGGTTCAGGAACACATACTGACTCGGCGACTTCTGTTTCCCTGGTAGTTCCTTCCAACTGTATCGCCATCGCTTTCCAGCTGAAAGCATACGACGGTACCGACTATACCTACGAGGACAGGATGAGTAATTCGGATCTCAATATGATCGTCTTCCATCCCAATTATTACGTAATGATTTTCCAGAAACAATGATGAAAAATAATTTTCTTATTCTTATGCTCGGTGCGGCCTTGTTTGCAGGATGCACCTATGTTGAGTTGCCGGGCAAAGATGAAAAGGATTATACTGAAAGCGAACAGAAAGAGCTGACTCTCATAGACAGTCAGGCGACTCCGGAGACCCGCGCTCTCTACTCGAATCTGTGGGCCATCAAGGAGAAGGGCTTTATGTTCGGACACCACGACGACCTCTGGTGCGGACGCTATTGGATAGGGACCGAAGGCGGATCTGACACCAAGGATGTTTGCGGCGACTACCCTGCCGTCCTGGGCATCGATTTCGCTGAGCTCATCGACGACCGCTATGCCGACGATCCCCAGACAAATGAGTGGAAACTCCGCAGCGTCAAGCAGGCCTACGACCTGGGTATGGTCATTATCGTCTGCCTCCATATGGACAATCCCCTCCGCTTCAATGTTCCCGGCGCGGAACATTACAACGTAGGAGGCGCCTGGGACAATTCAGACAACACCGTCGTAAGCAAGATCCTGACCGACGGCAGCGCTGTCCAAAACACCTTCAAGGCGTGGATGGACCGTCTGGCCGATGTCATCAAGGGTTTGAAAGGCTCCGACGGCAAGACCATCCCTATCACCCTCCGTCCGTTCCACGAACACAACCACACCTGGAGCTGGTGGGGCTCGAAGTGTACCACAGAACAGGAGTTCAAGGATCTGTGGCAGTGGACTGTCAAGTATCTTCGCGACACTAAGGGCGTCCATAACGCTATCTACGCAATCTCTCCCCAGATTGACAGCCAGCAGAGCGAAAGCGAATATCTGCTTCGCTGGCCCGGCGACGACTACGTAGATTTCCTCGGGATGGATTGCTACCAGGGTATCAACAACCTTGTCTTCACCTCCAACCTCAAGACCCTGTCCAACATTTCGCAGTCCAAACATAAGCCCTGCGGAGTTACCGAGACCGGTGTCGAAGCTTTCACCAAAGCGACCTACTGGACTGAGAACATCCACGCTCCTATGACAGGACGCAAGGTCAGCCTCCTCGTCACCTGGCGCAACAAATTTGTCGGCGCCAACGAATCCGACAAACACTACTTCTCTGTCTACCCCGGTCACCCCTCGGAAGCGGACTTCGTGAAGATGTACAAGATGGACAACACCTTCTTCTGCTCCGACCTCCCGGACATGTACACGATGGCCGAAGGAATCACGGTAGAATAATACTCTCTGTTGCGGTCATCCCGCTAATAATTGCGGTATTTCCGCCCGTTTAGTGCGGTTTCTCTGCTTTCTTTTCGCAGAGGAACCGCATTTTCGGCTGTTTTTGCGGTTACCCTGCTTATTTTTCGCAGAGAAACCGCGTTCCATAGGGCAAATTGCAGAAAGTCGGTACTTCTCTGCGGGAATTTCCGCAGAGTAGTACGAAGTTTATGAGGGTGCGGCGCCATTTGACGGGTTTTTGGCGCGGAACGGCAGGTATTTCCACCTTCCGGCGCCGATTTTGACATTTTTGGCGCCGGGGGCCTACCTGGGCTGCGCCGGGGCGGGAGTGGAAGCGCGAAGGGTTAAAAGGTTG
>JAEESD010000152.1 GCA_016286145.1 Bacteroidales bacterium
TTGGCCATAATGCCTACTGTAGTCTCGCGGAGGATGGCCCTGGCGCGGGCAGCCTGGGAGAAGATACGGACCTGTTCGGTGATTTCCTCGCGGGTTCCGAGGACGGTCCTTACATTTTTACGAGGGACGCGCTTGATGCTCCCGGAGCCTTCGAGCGAGCCTACGAGGGTTCCTGCGCAGAGATAATCTACGAAGTCATCTTCGTCCAGGGTAGTCTCAAAGGTCATCCTTGGCTTAGCTACGTTGCAGAAGATGATAGGCATCTCGGGGCAGTCGCGAAGGAAGTGGAGCCAGGCGAAATCTTCGCTCCATGAAAGGAACTCGGCATAGACGAAATCTACTTTCTGGTCGAAGAACATTCTGAGAGCCTTTTCGGCGTCTTCGCGCTGGTAGACGATACCGGGATCAACCAGGTCGAGGAAATCCATAGTCGCCTTAATCTCTCCGACGACCTTGGCTTTGCGCTCTCCGTAAGTACCGCGTTTCGGACCGCTGAGGTTCTTGAAGCGCGGGGATGCGATCAGGAGCAGCCCGGCGCGGGCTTTCCTGTTCTTTTCGGTTTTAGTCATTTTGTTGTATTTTAATTTTTGCGTTGTCTTTGTTGTAGTGGCGTCTGCTTACCCAGAGGCAGGCGAGTCCGCAGACCAGCCAGATAATCCCGAGGATGGGGAAGGTGGCATTGAGACTGCCCGTAGCCTGCTTGATAAGGGCAAGGACGTAGGGGGCGGTAGCGCCTACCGCGAAGCCGGTCATGATCATCGCGCTGGAACAGCTCGCGTGGAGATGTTCGGGGGTGACATCATACAGGGCGGCATAGATGTTCGCATCGAAAAAGGCCCTGAAAAAGCCCCAGCCGGCAAAGCAGAGGTAGAGGACCCATAGGCTGCCGGCGCTGCCCATAAACGGCAGGAAAGCCGCTCCGAGGATGAGGCCTACGCCCTGGATGACCATCCGGACGCGGGGATTCTTCGCGGCAAGTTTGTCGGACAGAGTCCCGGCCAGCAGAACGCCCACGAAGGCCGCCACATAGGTCCAGAGCATAGAGTTAAGGCCGGCCTGAGCTCCGCTCTGGCCGAAGTTCTCCTGCAGGAAGGTGGGAACCCAGGTCATATAGCCGGTGATGACGAAGATGAAGCCGCAGAAGCCTATCGTAACCATCAGCGCAGTAGGGGTCGTAAAGACGGTCTTGAAGCCGTCTAATATACTGGGGGATGACGCATCCCCCAAACCCCCTGCGGCCTTTTCACCTTTCCGTATTTCCGGCTGCGCCGCAAATACCCGGTCCGGCCGGTCCGCTGATGCGGACATCGCTTCGCTCAAATCACGACTCGGAGCGTCTTTGAGCCGCCAGGCCATGACGGCCGCCCAGAGGACTCCGGCGCCGCCGAAGATGTAGAAGGCATACTGCCAGCCGAGGTGGTCTCCGATATATCCGGCCAGCCATCCGGCGAGGATTACGCCTACATAGTAAGAAGTCTGGTGTATGCTCATCGCCCTGGCGCGGGTGTCGGTATGGTACTGGCCGAGCAGGGAATAGTTGGCAGGCCCGAAGAAGGCCTCACCGCCGCCGGTAGCGACGCTGCGGGTGAGGATCAGAAGGAAAACTCCGTTTGCGAGGCCGGTAAACATAGTGGCGACGCTCCAGAAGAGTATACTGAGGGTAGTGACCCATTTTCTCGAGAATTTGTCTCCGACCCAGCCTCCGACCGGAACCATCGCCGCGTAGAAGAGATTGAAGAAGACTGCAATCAGACTGACTGAGGTATCGGTAAGGGCAAGGCTGTCCCTGATCTGGGGCAGGACGGAATTGAAGACCTGACGGTCGCCCTGGTTGAGCAGATATGCTACCCAGAGGAGCGCAAGAACTTCCCATTTATACCATTTCGGAGATGGTTTCATATACTGTGTTATACTGTGGTATGCGGTAGTGCAAAGTTACTAACATTTCGGTATATCGCAAATAATTTCTAATTTTGTATATGCACAATATTTCAACTCCACGCCTGAACCTTTCGTTGCATCTTCCGACCGACGGATTCTATCTCGGAACACGCTTCGACAGGAGCGGAGTTTTCGATAGCATAAAGATAGACGAAGTAGAGCTGGCAGGCCGCTGGTTCGAGAATTACGACCCAAAGATGCACGATGCCGTGTGTGGTCCGGCGGAGGAATTTACCGTCATTCCCGGCCCCGCAGAAGGGCAGTTGTTGAAGATAGGAGTTGGTCTGCTGGAAGACGACGGAGCCCCTTACGACCGTTTCAAACTCTACGACATAGTCGATCCTGGCCAGTGGAGTGTCGAAGCCTCTTCAGAGGCAGTACTTTTCAGACATTGCCTCGAGGGCTTGTACGCCTATACAAAAGAAATAGCCCTGACAGGGGAGACCTCCTTCGAAATCAGACACAGACTGGAAGCTTCGATTCCCATCGAGACCGAGGTCTACAACCACAACTTCTTTACGATGGGAAACGAGCTGGTAGGGGAGTCGAGGAAGGTAGATCTGCCCTTCGCCCCGGTAGGGCCTGGCGGCATGACCTACAGCCTCAGGATATCAGACGGCCCGCTGGAAGTCTGTATCAGCGCCGATGTCCCCGCGGTCAGGACCATCCTCTGGGCCAACCGGCGAGTTGCGTGCCCCGAACCCTACAACAAAGTGAAGGCTTACCCCGGCAAGCCTTTCGAATGGACTCTGAAATATAAGATCAACAATCATAATGAAGAAAAGTAGCATTCTTGTCTGCCTTGCAGCCCTTGCGCTGGCAGCCTGCTGCCCGAAGAGCAGCACCCCCGTGTACCTGGACCCTTCTAAACCTCTCGAGGCGCGGGTGAGCGACGCTCTCGGCCGTATGACCCTTGAGGAAAAGGTTGCGATTACCCATGCCCAGTCGAAGTTCTCGAGCACCGGCGTCCCGCGCCTCGGCATCCCCGAACTCTGGCACACCGACGGCCCCCACGGCATCAGGCCCGAGGTCCTTTGGGACGAATGGGACCAGGCCGGATGGACCAACGACTCCTGTACGGCGTTCCCGGCCCTTATCAACCTCGCAGCTACATGGGATCGCGGTCTTGCGGGCCTCTACGGCGACTGCATCGGACAGGAAGCGCGCTACCGCAAGAAAGATATCCTGCTCGGCCCTGGAATCAATATGGGCCGCACCCCGCTCAACGGCAGGACCTTCGAATATATGGGCGAGGACCCGTACCTCGCCGGCCAGCTTGTAGTGCCCTATGTCAAGGGCGTCCAGAGCAACGGCGTTGCCGCCTGCGTCAAGCATTTCGCGGTCAATAACCAGGAAACCCGCCGCATCGCGACCAACTCGGTGGTAGACGACAGGACCCTGTATGAGATATACCTGCCCGCGTTCAAGGCGGCAGTAGTCGATGGCGGTGCATGGGCGATCATGGGCTCGTACAACCTCTGGAACGGCCAGTTCAACTGCCACAACAAGCGCCTGCTCTGCGATATCCTGAAAGGCGAATGGGGCTTCGACGGCGTCGTGGTCAGCGACTGGGGCGGCTGCCGCAACGATGACGAGCCCGTCACCAACGGCCTCGACATCGAGATGGGTACCGGCACCAACGGA
>JAEESD010000022.1 GCA_016286145.1 Bacteroidales bacterium
TGTACGTCGTACCCTTGTCCTATCCTGTATTCCATATATTTATTATACGTTTGTCCAGTATTATACGTTTGTCCAGTGAATCTTTATTCCGGCGCGCTCCATTCCCCGGCACCAGGTCATCTGCCGCTTGGCAAAACGGTGGATTTCGATAGCGAGCTTGCGGCGCATCTGCTCGTAGGTCAGCTCGCCCTGGAGATAGAGCGTAAGATAGCGGTACTCGAGCCCGTAGGACAGCAGCCTCTGGGCAGGGACGCCCGAATCCAGCAGCCCGCGGACCTCTTCGACCATACCCCCGGCCAGGCGCTCGTCCAGCCTGCGGTCTATCCGGGCCACCCGCTCTTCGCGCGAGACGAGGGTGCCGATGAAAAATGGTCGGCGCGGCAGCCCCTCGGGCGCGGTCCCGTTCGCTCCGCCGGCATTCTCGGCCGCCTGGGCCCCCGCCCCCTTCGCTTCGCTCAGGGGCACTGACGCTGTAAAATCGTACGCGCAGGTAACGGCCGTAATGTAGAGGCCGGTCCCGCCGCAGAGGATGGGGACGCGGCCGCGAGAGCGGATGTCCTTGTAGGCGGCAAGGAAGTCCTGCTGGAACTGGTAGACATTGTATTTTTCGCCGGCCGGCAGGATGTCGATGAGGTGGTAGGGGACGTCTCCATACTCGGCCAGGTCTTTCCCGGTCCCGATGTCCATCCCGCGGTAGACCTGCCGCGAGTCGGCCGAAATGATTTCGCAATTGCCTATATGGCGGGCAAGACTGACCGCATATTTTGTCTTTCCGGAGGCGGTGGGGCCGAGGACGCAGATGAGATCGACCTCGCCGGCCGCGTACGCGGCGGCCAGGGCGGGGATGTCGATCACCTCCGGCTGAGGGAGTTCTGCAATCTCGGGTCTCATTGTCTTTCGAGTTCGCGCCGGACGTCCTTTTCGCGGATAGAGGCGCGTTTGTCGTATTCTTTCTTACCCTTGGCCAGGGCGATGTGGAGTTTGGCGTAGCCGTTTTCGTTGATAAAAGCGCGCACGGCAACTATTGTAAGGCCCTTGGTCTTTACTTCCTGGGAGAGGTGGCGGAGTTCGCGCTTCGTAAGAAGGAGTTTACGGTCGCGGACAGGTTCATGGCCGCCCCACGAAGCCCAGAAATAAGTCGCGATGTTCATCCCGCGGACATAGAGCTCACCATTGGCGAAATAGCAATAAGCGTCCTGGAGCGACGCCTTTCCGGCGCGCAGGGACTTGATCTCAGTACCGACCAGAACTATCCCGGCGTCGTACTGCTCGAGAAACTCGTAGTCGAACGACGCGCGCTTGTTGCTGATCTGTATTTTGCTCTTCGCCTTGGGCATAATCGTTATTTAAGCAGGCCTTTCAGGTACTCACACTTGGCGGGATTGCCGAGGGTTTTTGTAAGGTCGCAGGAGAGTTTGACGCAGTCGTGCCACTCACGCTTCTCCGTGATGCGGCCCTTGGTAAGTTTCACTACTATATTCATAGGAGAGCAGCCGGTAACATCGCAGGTAAGGAAAGTTCCTACACCGTAGGAGTCGAGAACGCGGCCGGCGCAGTAGTTATGGATCTCGAGAGCACGCTCGATGTTCAGGCCGTTCGAGAACACTACCTGCTTGGTCGCAGGATCGATACCGAGCTCCTTGTACTTCGCGATAATCTTTTCAATCTGCTCCTCTTCGTTTCCGCTGTCTACGCGAAGGCCCTTGTACATCATAGCCATACGCTTCGAGAGGTTGCTGAAGAAGACCTTGTCTCCGAAGCAGTCGTAGAGGTAGATTCCGTTGTCGCCGTCGAACACGTCGCTGAATTTCTTCATCACGGCGTAGTTGCACTCGAAGACTCCGCTGACGTTCTCTTCGAAGGAGATGAGCTGGTGGGACATAGTTCCAAGCGGGCTGCAGTCGTATTTCATCGCGAGCCAGACGTTGCTCGTGCCGATAAAACGGCCGGGCCAGGACTGGCTGTCCCAGACTTCCTTCATCACCCGGACTACCATCTCCTGGTGGTCGAAACTCAGGCGCCTGCGGGTTCCCATATCGCCGAGCACCAGCCCGCCGCCGAAGATCTGCTCGGACTTAAGGCGTGCGCGGGACTCTTCGAGGGCGGCGTCGTAGCGCTCGAGGTCTCCGCGAAGGATGTGCATAAGCTCGCTGATACAGGAAAGCAGAGGCATCTCCCACATTATGGTGGAGAACCATTTTCCGTGGACGGTGATGGAGAGATGTCCTTCTTCGTCTTGGGAAATCGCGACTTCAGCGGGATTGAACCTGTAGCCCTTCAGGAAGGTGAAATACCACAGGGGAAGGTAGACGCAGCGCTCGGTCATATAGGCGATCTCTTCGTCTGTAATGACAACGTTCTTCATATAGTCGACCTGCTCCTGTAAAAGAGCGGCAAAACCTTTCGGGTAGACGGTTTTGTTGCGGTCTATGAAGGAGTACTCTACTTCCGCGCGCGGGTACGTCTTAAGGACGTAGTACTGGCAGGTGAAGGTGTAGAGGTCGTTGTCCGTGAAGTGGGTGATAAGCTGTTTCATAGGTTGAAAGCTTTCTTGATCGCATCCACCATATCGAGTTTCTCCCAGCCGAAGAACTGGATGCCGTCCTTCACGTAGGGTTTGCGGCCCATATGGCCATAGGCGGCCGTGGGCAGATAAATCGGGTTCTTGAGGCCGAAGCGCCTGACGATTGCGGCCGGGCGGAGATCGAAGAGCTCACCGATTTTCGAGGCGATGTAGGCGTCGGTCGCCTCGCCGCGCTCGCTGGAGATTCCCTCGCAGTCCGAAGGGTGGACGTGGGCGCTGCCGTAAGAGTCCACGAAGATGCTCACCGGCTCGGCGACTCCGATCGCGTAGGCGATCTGGACGAGGATCTCGTCCGCCACTCCGGCAGCGACGAGGTTCTTGGCGATATGGCGGGCGGCGTAAGCTGCGCTGCGGTCCACCTTGCTCGGGTCCTTGCCGGAGAAAGCGCCGCCGCCGTGGGCCCCGCGTCCGCCGTAGGTGTCTACCACGATCTTTCGGCCGGTAAGGCCGGTGTCGCCCGCAGGTCCGCCGATCACGAACTTGCCGGTGGGGTTCACGAGCAGCTTGTAGTCGCCCTGGAACAGCGCGGCTTCGGCTTTGGGCAGGGAAGCGATGAGGCGGGGAAGTACGATGTTGCGAACATCGCTCTCAATCCGGGCGTGCATCTCTTCGTCCGAGGCGAATTCGTCGTGTTGAGTGCTTAATACTATAGTATGTACGCGCAGGGGTTTGTGACGGCCTGAGAATTCGACCGTGAACTGGGATTTCGCATCCGGGCGGAGGTAGGGCATCGGGCTGTTCGGTTCCTTACGGATTTCAGCGAGGACCTGGAGGAGTTTGTGGGCCAGGGACGGGGCGATTGGCATATAGTCCTCGGTGTCGCGGCAGGCATAGCCGAACATCATTCCCTGGTCGCCGGCGCCCTGCTCCTCTGGCTGGGAGCGGACAACGCCGCGGCTTATGTCGGCGCTCTGTTCGTGGATGGTGGAGATTACTCCGCACGAATCTGCGTCGAAATTGTACTCTGATTTAGTATAGCCTATCTTACGGATGACATCGCGGACTGTCTGCTGGATGTCCACATAGGCGTGGTCTGAACGCACTTCGCCGCCGACAAGAACGAGGCCGGTGGTACAAAAAGTCTCACAGGCGACCCTGGCTTCAGGGTCCTGTCTGAGGAACTCATCAAGGATTGCGTCCGAGATCTGGTCGGCCACTTTATCCGGGTGGCCTTCGGAGACTGACTCCGATGAAAACAGATAATTCATCTTTTTAGCATTTTTTGTACGAGGTTGCAAGCGGTCAAATCTTTCCTCGTATGTGTAACTTGTTGGACCGCAAAGGTATGAAAAAATGTTGATATTATGTTCAAAAGAAATCCTTTGGTCGACTCGTAGATTATTGCTATATTAGCGGGTCCAAAGTTGCAACTAATTCTATATTTAATGTATATGAAAAAAGCAATTAAGCTTCTTGTGGTGTCTCTGGCATCACTCTTTCTAGCAGTGCCTGTCTTCGCACAGGTCACAACCTCCTCAATGAGCGGTAAAATTACGGATGATCTCGGCCCCGTTGTCGGTGCCGCTGTCGTCGCCGTCCATCAACCTACAGGATCGGAATTCTACGCAATTACCGACCAAAACGGCCGTTATGTGATCAGCAGCATCACTGCCGGTGGCCCTTATAAGGTTACAGTATCTTGCCTGGGCTACCACGACTTCGTGTTTACTGGAATTGAAGTCGCCCTTTCAGATAACGCCGTCCTGAATGCCAAACTCGTAGAAGAGTCAATGCAGCTGGAGGGCGTTGTTGTTACTGCAGACGGCAGAACTTCCAACATGAGTACAGACCGCTCTGGCGCCCTTACCTCGCTCAGCAGCAAGCAGATCATGTCGGTTCCGACCGTCAGCAGGAGCATGAACGACCTTCTCAAGCAGACTCCTCAGGCTTTCGTCAGCGGAACCAAGACCTACATCGGCGGCGGTTCCTACCGTGATTCGTACGTAACGGTCGACGGTGCTGCGATGAACAACGCCTTCGGTATCGGTTCCAACCTCCCTGCAGGAGGAAGCCCGGTTTCCCTGGACGCTCTCGATCAGGTCGCTATCGCTATTACCCCGTTTGACGTACGTCAGAGCGGCTTTACCGGCGGCGGTATCAACGCTACTACCAAATCAGGTACCAACGAATTATACGCAACAGTATACGGATCTTTCCGTAACCAGGATATGCAGGGCTATAAGGTCGCAGACTTCGAGCCTCTCGATAAGACTGACAGCCGCTACCTTATGTACGGCGCATCCGTCGGCGGCCCCATCATCAAGGACAAGCTGTTCTTCTTCTTCAACGTTGAGGCAGACAACAGCATCACCCCCGGCCCTACCCGCAAGCTCTCTCAGCGTGAGCTCAACGATGCAGGTAAGCTCGTGGATGTAGACGGAAAGGTCTATACCAATGGTAATGACGGTATCTGCTACCCTTCAGAGGTAGTTATGACAGCCATCCAGAAATATCTCCGCGATGAGTACAAGTACGATCCGGGTCTCACCGGTGGTTACAACACCGAGATCCCTTCGCTTAAGATTCTTGCCCGCGTAGACTGGAACATCAATAAGAACCACAAGTTCAACATCCGTTTCAACATGGTCAACAGCAAGAACGCTTTCGCGCCTTCTACTTCGACCACCGGTTTCGCGAACTCTGGCTTCTCTACCTCCAACGCTTCCTCGATGTATGCCTGCTACTTCCAGAACGCACGCTACTATCAGGAGCAGAACTTCCGCTCGATCGCGGGTGAACTCAACTCTCGCTTCCTCGACGGTAAACTCAACAACGTTCTCCGTGCTACCTACTCACATCAGTATGAGCCTCGTTCGGTCGACGGCGGTTACTTCCCGTTCGTAGACCTCGTGGTCAACGATGTCAACGGAGACGGCAAGAACCATATCTACACTACCTTCGGTTATGAGGCCTTCTCCTATGGAAACCTCCGCGACGTTACTACCCTCGTAGTTACAGACGAACTTTCCTACACCCTCGGAGCTATGACCCTGCTCGCAGGTGTACAGTACGAGGCAGACGAGACAAAGAACGGCTTCCAGAGAATGGGTGCAGGCGCATATGTGTTCGAGTTCGCAAACGAGCAGGCAATCTACGACGCCATTCAGGCCAAGACCCTGTTCGACAACCCTTCACAGTTTGCTATTACCCACGGTAACAACGCTACTTTCTCTCAGGAGTTCCCTCACTTCAACTTCGGTCAGCTTTCCTTCTATCTCCAGGACAACTGGAATATCAGCGATAACTTCAAGGTTACTGCCGGCGTACGTTTCGAGCTCCCGAACTATCCTTCACTTGACTTCAACCGCAACGAAAGGGTAGAGCAGGCAACATTCGCTCCTACCGCCTCCAATCCTTCCGGAAAGTATACGACAGTCGATATGCCTAAGACCCAGCTGAGCTTCTCTCCTCGTATCGGTTTCAACTGGGATGTTCTCGGAGACCGTAAACTCGTCGTCCGCGGCGGTACCGGTATCTTCGTCGGCCGTATCCCGTTCGTTTGGATCGTCGGTCAGTCCGGTGACGCCGGTGTTCTTCAGACCACGGTTACCCGTCAGGCTCCTGCAGTTATTCCTACCATCAGCAACGACCGTGGCAAGATTCTCGATCAGCTCTATCCCGGCGGATTCAGCGCCGTTGCAGCAGGTCAGAACCTCTCCTCCATCACCCTCCTCGATAAGAACCTCAAGAACCCTACCGTCTGGAAGAGCTCTCTCGCTATCGACGCAGTTCTCCCCGGAGATGTCAAGGCTTCCCTCGAAGGTGTGTATAAGAAGGATATGGAGGTCGTAACCCTTACCGACATCGGTCTGAAGGCTCCTACCCGCGTTATCAGCGTTCCCGGTATCGCAGCCCGTCCTTTCTATGAGAACGGCTTCTATGACGGACAGATCCAGCACGCATACCTTATCAACAATCCCGACACCAAGCTTGGCTCTTACTATTCTATAACCGCCAAGGCAGAAAAAGACTTCAGCTTCGGCCTCAACGCCAAGTTGTCTTACACCTACTCACACAGCAAGGTCATCAACGACGGCGTCGGCGACCAGCCCGGTTCCGCCTGGAAGGCCTTCATCACCCAGTACGGTACCAACAACCCTGAGCTCGGTTACGCAAGCTACGTAATGCCTCACCGCGTTATCGGTACCCTTACATACTCTAAGGACTACGCTAAGTACTTCGGTTCACAGGTGGCTATCTCCTACTACGGCGGCCCGACTATGCGCGGCAGCGTTGACTATGTCAACAACGTCTTCGGAGACGGAGCATACAACTACTCCCTGATCGATATCCCTACCCTTGCAAACCTTCAGGATGCAAGCGGTAACTGGGGCGCAGGAGACTGGACCTTCAAGGATTTCAAAGATGGCGAAACAGTCACCTATTCCGGCGCAGAGCAGGCTCAGGATCTCTGGAATTACATCCAGAAAGACAAGTACCTCAGGACCCACACCGGAAAGATCGCGGAGCGCAACTCGCTCATCGGTCCTTGGGTGAATAGGATCGACCTTAAGTTCAACCAGAACTTCTACTTCTACACAGGTTCTAACAACCATCGTCACACTATCCAGATCGGAGTCGACGTCCTCAATGTCGCCAACCTCCTCAGTCCTAATTGGGGAAATGCCTGGACAGTCAACGCGGGTGACGGTTACGGAAACGCAATTCCTATCAACCTCACCAACGCAAAGGACGTCTATACTACCGGTGCAAATCCTGTGTTCCAGTTCCAGAGGAAGAGCAAGACAGAGAAGCTGACAGACATCTTCTCCATCTACAACAGTACTTCTTCAACCTGGCAGATGATTATCAGTGCTAGATATATCTTCTAATTATTATTAACCCATAATCAAACACAATGAAAAGATTTCTTAAATTCTTTGTGGCAATCGTAGCCTCTGCTATGACTCTCTTCTCCTGCGGAGAGGATGAGATCGAGCAGATCCTGGCTCAGGTTGCATTCGACAAGGCCAGTTATGAAATTGGTGCCGAGGGCGGCGAACTGAAGGTCAAGGTCCTCGTGACCGTCGACTGGACAGCTGCAATCGCTGCTGCTACATCCCTCGACATCATCGATGGCATTACCCTCCCTGCAGACAAGGGTAAGGGTAGTTCCGAGCCTATCGAGATCGTTGTTAAATTCGCTGCCAACGAAGGCTTCGACAGGACAGTGAAGCTTTCAATTACCGGCGGAGGCGTCTCCGGCTCCTGCACTATTACCCAGAAGGGTTCTGCAGTGCGTGAGATGGAGAAGGTGACCGTTGCTCAGTTCCTTGAGAAGCCCGAAGATGCCAGCATCTACTACGAGCTCAAGGGTGTTATCAAGAGCATCACCAACACCGACTACAGCAACTTCGTTATGAAGGACATCGACGGCGAAGCCGAGATTCTTATCTACGGTCTTGCTTACGAGTCCGATGTTGCAAATCAGAAGGTTCAGCTTCTCGTGAATGAAGGTATTCAGGAAGGCGACATCATCACCATCGCTTCTACCCGCGGATCTTACAATGGAACTCCTGAGGGTATGAACTCCTACTACATCTCCCACGAAAAGAGCGCGACTCCGATGATCAAGCTCGACAAGGAGAGCTACGAGGCTTCCGCTGCCGGCGAAGAATTCGTCCTCAACGTTACCTCCAACATCGTTACCTGGACTCTCAGCGCTGATGTCGATTGGCTCCGCTTCGATCCTTCGACCGGAAATGCCTCTACCGCAGTTACCGTTACTGTAGCAGCTGGCGAAGGCGGTACCGGAACTATCACACTTTCCGCAGACGGACTCGATCCTGTCACCTGCGTGGTTACCCGTGCAGACCTCACCGTTCTCACTATCGCGGACTTCCTCGCGAAACCGGACGATGACAACAAGGCTTACCAGATCGGCGGTATCATCACCAACATCGTGATGGATAAGGATGACGCCACCAAGCCCAACAAGTACGGCAACTTCTACATTAAGGACCACACCGGAGAAGCTTACATCTACGGTCTCCTTCCTGAGAAGGGCGGCGCCTCCGGTCAGGATGTCATCACTTCCAAGGGCCTCAAGATCGGCGATTTCGTCAGCCTTGCAGCTCCTAAGAGCAGCTACAAAGAGACTCCTCAGGGAAAGAACGCATGGCTCCTCGCCGCATACCCTGCAAAGACTCTCACTGAGTTCCTCGCTCTCGAAGATGATGCTACCAAGTCTGTATTCTACACCGTCAGCGGTACTGTAACCAGCATCGTGATGGATAAGAACGATGAGACCAA
Organism: Bacteroidales bacterium; assembly: GCA_016286145.1. Lineage (GTDB taxonomy): Bacteria > Bacteroidota > Bacteroidia > Bacteroidales > UBA932 > Cryptobacteroides. The sequence goes on from JAEESD010000022.1 coordinate 8,837, forward strand.
GCCCAACAGGTATGGTAACATCTATATCAAGGATGCGGACGGTGTTGAGCTCTACATTTACGGTACTCTCGACTGGGAAGGCAAGACTGCAAACTTCGAGTCTCTCGGCGTCAAGGTCGGCGATGTCATCACCGGTTATGCCTATAAGAGCTCTTATAAAGATGCTCCTCAGGCAGTCAACCTCCAGCCCGTCCTCATCGAGGAAGGCGAAGAACCGTTTGAGTGGGATTACACTGCAAGCGCAAGCTACCTCGCAGAGGACAACCTCTGGAAGCCTATCTTCGACGGTAACGGAGAGAAGTATTTCTACTATTTCTGCGACGGTGCTGACTGGAACGGTACCGACACTGAGACAACTACAGTTCCTTTCCTCGAGAAGAAGACCTCAACTTATGCCATCACCATCGAGAAGGCTACTACTCAGGCTTGGCAGAACCAGTTCTTCATCTTCCCGAACGAGGGTAGCTTCATTCCTTTCGTTGCTGAGAACAAGTACAAGGTATCCATCACCTTCGGTTCCAATGTGGAAACACGCGGATTCGTCAAACTCGTCACCTACGGTGCGAATGGCCCTAAACATGAGGGCGCACTCATCCACGAGATTGGCGACTTCCAGATGACTCCCGAGAAACCGACCGTAATCGACTTCCCTGTGATTACCGGTGTCGCTTGCGACAACATCAACTTCGTTATGGACTTCGGTGTGGCTGCCGCTGGTACCGTTGTCTACATCAAGGATATCACCATCCAGGCAATCACTCCCGGTTCCGGTATTCCTGATTACGATCCTATCACCGGCTTCGAGCTGTAATCACATCAAGACTAAAAACACAAAGGAATATGAAGAATATATTCAAACTTTCCGCACTTGCAGTTCTTGCAGTCGGCCTTCTGGCTTCCTGCGAGGAGAAGGAAATTGCGGCTCCTGAAGTTTCTCCTGCCGGATCCCGCACTTTCACTCTGTCATTTGCCCAGCCTGACACCAAGGTAGCAGTTACCGATGCCGGTAAGACCACCTGGGAAGTCGGCGATCAGATTCTTATCCACGGCGAAGGCTCCGAGAACAAAGCCATCGTCACCCTCACAGCCGAAAACATCAAGGATAACGGAAAGAAGGCTATCATTACCGTCGAAGGAGTTGAGCCTTACGACCGTTTCTCCGACAGAGGCTACACAAGTACCTTCTATGCTCAGTATCCTGCTCAGTATTCTGAGGAAGGCTCAAACTACTACTACTATTCAAGATTCTCGAAGACCAACGGCCTCCTTATGGCAGGTTACAATGAAGGAGATAACTTCGTGTTCTACAACCTTTGCGGTGTCATTTCCTTCACAACCAGCGTTGACTTCGATTCTTATGTCTTCGAAGGCAACAACGGCGAAACTGTGGGTTATACCCTCTTCGTAAGCCGTCTTGCCGGAAAGGGCGAGGGCAACGAGCCTGTTCTTGAGTGGAAGTATTCCCACACTACCGGCGCTCTGACTGTTATTGAAGGCACAGGAGCAGCAGGTCAGGTCAATTACATCGGCCTCCCTCTCGGAACCGACTTTACCGCCGGCTTCAAACTCGCTCTCAAGAAGGGTGAGAATGTAGTCGCCACCCTCGCTACCGAGAAGCCCGTCAATGTTGCCCGCGGCAAACTCCTCCCTCTCGGAGATATCACCTCCAAGCTCGAGGGCACCGGAGTTGTTGATGTAGACACCTGGGATTACACCCCTAGCGCAGAGTATGTCGCTGCTACGAACAACCTCTGGAAGCCTATCTTCGACGGCAACTTCGATTATGTCTTCGGTCAGGTCACCGGCAATCAGGTCGAGGAAATCACCGAAAGCAAGACCGTTGCGAAGAAAGAGTCCACCTACAAGTTCACCTTCAAAGACGCAACAGAAGGCGAGTGGGGCTGCTGCAACTTCCTTGCACCTCTCGCAGATCACCCTGTCGCACTCAAGGCCGGCACCAAGTACAACCTCAGCGTTACACTCGGCGCCACCGCTGCCATCAGCAAGTGCATCTTCTCTCTCCACACCTATAAGGCAGACGCCGACAACCGTGAGGGAAATTGGCTGACTGACCTGTGGGGCGAGATTCCCGCCAACACTCCTACAACCTTCACTGATGAGTTCACTCCTTCTGCTGATATCGAGAACATCGCTTGGACCATCATCCCTCAGTTCGGCACCCCTGCCGGAATGAAGTTCTACATCAAGGACATCATCATCGAGGAAGTTGTCGTCCCCGCCAAGTTCGAGTGGAGAGTCGAAGCTGACACCCTCGTCAATGTTCCTTACAACGAGGCCGGTGCAGCCCACTGGTATGTCGAGAAGGACGCTGATGTCGAGTATGTGTTCAAGGTCTACACAGACGACGGAAACGTCTATACTGAGAATGGCCCCGGCATCACCATCGAGCCCGCAGCCAACCACGTAGCTATCAACTACGCAGCCAACGAGCTCGCAACACCCAGGAAGTGGAAGATTACCGCTACTACTACCGCTACCAATGTGGAGAAGCAGACCCTCACCGCTATGCTTATCCAGGGCGCTTATGAGTACACCGATCTCGCTAAGCTCAACGCCGACATCATCGCCGACGGAACCAAGAAGGTCGACCGTATCATCAACATCTCCGCAGATGCAAAGCTCTATGTTACCAAGAAGAGCGGTAAGAATGTCTTCGCACAGTCCCGTCACGATTGGTTCACCGGTGGTGTTCTCTTCTACGGAACCGGCCTCGAGTCTAAGGTTGCCGAGTGTAATACTATCTTCGGAAAGGTTACTGCTACTACTACTTCTTTCAACGGAGTTCCTGAGATTACTGCTGTAACTTACAAGGAAGGCGATGTTACCTTCGGATATGATGGCAACACCTGGCCTTGCGAGAAGGTTACAATCCAGGGCCTCAAGGACAACTATATGAAGTTCGTCAACGTAAAGACCGAGCTCAACAACAACTACAACGGAGTTACCGTTTCCGACGGATTCGACAAGACCGACCGCAACGGCCAGATCACCGATTCTACCGGTGACATCGCTCTCTACGTTCAGCTTACTGATGGCACCATCACCGGCCACATTACCGGAACCAAGCTCAACAAGATCATCGTATGGCCTACCTTCTACAAGACCAATCAGCAGATCGGTCTCTGGAGCCAGCCTAACGATGTAAAGAGCATCCCCGGTATCGTTACCGTTGATAAGACAAAGACCATCGTTCTCGGTGGAGATCCCGTCGAGCTTGGTGCAACCACCAACTCAACAGGTGCTCTCAGCTACAGCTCTTCCGATGAGACAGTCGTTACTGTTAGCGACGCCGGTCTCCTGACCGCAGTTGCAGCAGGTACTGCTACCATCACCGTCAATGTTGCTGCTGACGGCAAGTACCTCGCAGGTTCAGCAACTTGCGAAGTTACAGTCACTGATGGATCAACTCCGGAACCTACCTATGTTATCGTTTGGAAGGACGAGTTTACCGGAAAGGAGTTATCCACTACCGCACTTACATCGATGAGCGGATCTTACACCGGTTTCACCGGCGACTATACTGAGCTCACCAAGGTCTACCCGATGAACGATGCCATCAAGGTCGGCAGCGCATCTGCTTCCGGTAGCTTCAAGACCCCGGCTCTCTCTACCATAACTGGTGACAACGCTACTCTTAGGGTCACCGTCAAGGCGGCCGGTTGGAACAATAAGTCCGCAACCCTCCAGGTGTTGACCAGGCATGGAACAACATCTCCTGATGCTGCAGTGGCTATTGCATCTGAGGCCACTATGTCCGGTAATGCTCCGACTATGATTGGCACAGAGTATGTCTGGACCATCACCGGAGCCTCCGCCGAAACAGCGATTCAGTTCATCACAAATCTCGCAATCGGTTTCGACGAGATTTTGGTTGAACAACTGGTCCCTGCCGAATAATATTTGGCATAATACAAAATTAGCCCGACGGTTCGCCGCCGGGCTGTTTTTTTGTTATAAACTTAATTATTCCTAACTTTGGGATGCTTTAGACACTTAAACAACCACTAATAACCATCACTATGATGAAAAAAATTCTTTCGTTTATCGCTATTGCGGCAGTAGCTGCAGTCGCATTCATTTCTTGCGAAGAGAAGCCGGAAGTCCCTGCGGACATCGCTCTTAAGGGCATCACCGTTTCTCCCGCTACTTATTCCCTCGCAGTAGGCGAGACAAAGGCTCTGACAGTCGCTTACGACCCTGCAGACGCAACAATCAAACCCGAAGTAGAGTGGACCTCTTCAGACACTAAGGTCGCTACCGTAGACGGACGCGGAACTGTTACAGGTGTTGCGGCAGGTACTGCGGATATTGTTGCCAAGGCCGGCGAATTTACCGCAAAGTGTGTCGTCACCGTAGTCGGTGAGCCCGGCCCCGGTCCAGAGCCTGAGGACAAGTGGGATTACACTCCTTGCGCAGATTACAGTGCCGCCAGCAACCTCTGGAAGCCTGTCTTCGACGCAGACGGAGAGAACTATTTCTACTATTTCTGCAACGGTTCGGACTGGAACGGAACAGATACCGAGACTACCGATGTTCCTTTCCTCGAGAAGAAGACTTCTACCTACAAGATTACCATCGAGAACGCAACTTATTCTGCTTGGCAGAATCAGATTTTCATTATGCCTAATACCGGCCACGAGATTGCTCTCGATGCAGCAAAGCAGTACAGGATTCAGGTTACCTTCGGTGCAACTGAGACTACCCGCGGTTTCATCAAGGCGGTTACCTATGGCGAGACCGGCCCCAAACACGAAGGCGCTCTTATCCATGAAGTAGGCGACTTCCAGATGAGCCCGGATGCTCCTACTATCATTGATTTCCCTGCTGTTTATGGCATTACCTGTTCCAACATCAACTTCGTGATGGACTTCGGCGGAGCTCCAGCAGGAACCATCATTTACATCAAGGACATCATCGTAGCTGAAGACGGCGACGCTCCTCAGGGAGAGCCCGAGGATACCTGGGATTACACCCCCAGCGCAGAGTATCTCGCAGCAACCAACAACCTCTGGAAGCCCATCTTCGATGGAAACTTCGACTTCCTCAACGGCCAGATCACTCACTACACCGCGATGGATATCACCGCTATCGAGGCGCTCAAGAAGGATCAGTCTACTTACAGACTTACCTTTGACGACGCCACCTCGGGCGAATGGGGCAACTGCAACTTCCTCACAACCCAGGTAGGACACTTCATCCCTATGGCTGCCGGAACTAAGTACAAAATCAAGGTTACTCTCGGCGCGACTTCAGATATTTCCAATGTTATCTTCTCGCTCCACGAGTATAAGGCAGATGATCCGGACCAGAAGTATGAAGGCGCCTGGCTGCTCGATCTCTTCGGACCCGTCACAGCCAATACTCCTACCACTTTCGAGGCAGAATATACAGCTCAGAAGGATATTGATAATATCTCATTCACTATCATCCCTCAGAACGGAACTCCCGCGGGTATGATGTTCTACATCAAGGACCTTATCATCGAGGAAGTCAAGTCGACCAACGTAGTTCCTGAATTCTTCGCCGGTACTTACAAGGTCACCAGCCTTAAGGTTCTCGGTGGAGTAGGTTCCAGCGCATTCGTAGAGGTAAAGGATAAGAGCTGGATGTGGAACAGCTCCGTCAACAAGGAGTATGACAACCTCCTCGTTCTCAGCTCTACAGACAACACTGCCGACTATCAGGCTGGTGCAGACGGCGCTTATTGGGATTATATCCTCGTGGCCGACAAGAACAAGCTTGGAACTGGCGATATGAATCTCAGCCACAACTTCGGTCAGTTGCCCCACGGCGTAGTCCCTTGCAACATCAACACCGAAAACGGTCAGGTTACTTTCAATAACACCCTCACAGTTCAGGGCCTTACCGAGGGAACCTATCCTTGGGAAATGACCTGGGCAAGCGCAAAGGGCGACCTGGTCGTCCCCGCCAACTCGATCGCATTCGTGTTCAACTGCTCCGTCAAGCCGGACAGCGAGTACACTTGGGATGCAACCTGGGCTTACTCAGACTTCGAGCGCTTCGGCCTCAGACCGTTCTACTTTGCTATGATCTTTACTAAGCAGTAATAATCGCTTAATTACTATTTACACAGCCCGACGGTTCGCCGCCGGGCTGTTTGTTTACATCTTGTGGGAAAAAAGGCTAAGCCTATGGCTTAAAAGCGAAATAATTGTTAAATTTGAAAGCTATTGACAACAATAACTTAACAACACACATAATGAAACTAAAAAACATCTTTCTGGCAGTTTTTGCAGCAGGTGCAGCTCTCGTAGCCTGCGACCCTGAAAACGGCCTTGATTCAGAATCCTTTGAGGTCTCTGCAAATCCCGAAGTAACTATCGAGAAGATAGGCGGAAGCTATTCGTTCAGTGTAGAGTCGTCCTTTGACTGGAACATCCGCGGAGTCGAAGACGCCGCTGATTGGCTCGATGTTACCGTAGACGGTCAGAGCATTACATCCAAGAACGACGTTATTAAGGGATCTACTCAGAATCACGAAGTAGAGATCGCAGCCCTTGCCAATACCGGTAAGGACAGGTCCGTTACCCTTACCCTCTTTGCCGACATCAAGCATCAGGTTACAGTTAAGGTAACTCAGACCGGCGATCTGGGAGACGGCGTTATCACTACTACCGTCGCAGACCTTGTCGCAAATCCCAGCAAGGAAGCTACTTACCGCCTCAGCGGTACCGTAAGCGGTTTCAACGCCTCTTACTGCAGCTTCGATCTCACTGATGCGACCGGTACTATCTACGTCTATTCGATGGAGGCCGAGTCTAAGGCCAAGTATCAGAGCGTCATTAAGAACGGCGGTACTATCACTATCACCGGCCAGTATGAGTACTACGAAGCTAAGAGCCAGCACGAAATCGTGAAGGCAGTCGTTGAGGAGTACACTCCCGCAGAAGGAGGAGACCCCGATAAGGCTACTGACGCGACTGTAGCTGAGTTTATTCAGAAGGCGGACGTCGTCGGATACTATCGTTTGTCCGGAAAGGTCAGCGGTTTCAATGAGACATATTTCAGCTTCGATCTTACAGACGATACCGGATCGATTTACGTCTATTCGGTCGAAGACGCCTCGAAGACTGCCTGGGCCGGAAAGGTCAAGAACGGATACAACGTAGTCATCCGCGGCCAGTACGCATATTATGCCGCTAAGAGCCAGCACGAAGTCGTCAACGCCATCATCGACTCCGTCGAAGAGGCTGCTGCCGAGCAGCTCGGCGGAACCGGTCTGGTTGTCGCTCTCTCTACCGCCGGATTCCTTGTAAAGACTTCGGACGCTATACTTTATGTCTTCGATAAGGAAGCCGTCGCAAAGGTCAAACTTGGAGATAATGTTACCGTAAACGGCGAGAAGTCCGTCTACAACGGTGTTACCGAGATCGTCAACTGCGAAGTGACGGTTAACTCCAGCAACAACGAGGTGGTCCATCCCGCAGTTACCGCCCTCGATGCGACCGCTTTCGATGCGTATGAGACTCTCTTCGGTTATGTGAAGTTCTCCGGAAAACTCGCAAAGAGCGGAAACTACTACAACATCAAGGTAAAGGATGCAGCTCGTACCGGTAGCCTCTCGAACCCCGTTTCGGTAGACGCAGCCCTGGTAGACAAGTGGGTAGACGTAACCGGATACTTCGTAGGTATCAGCGGAAGCTCTTACTTCAATGTCATTACTACTGATCTTGCCCTCAGCGCAGACCAGCACGAAGGCGAAGAGGAGGAAGAAGAGGCTGACGCTACCGTTGGCGAGAATGAGGTCGGTTACGAGCTCACAAACGCCGAAATCGTCGCTGCCTTTGCCTCAAGCGAAGTGACCAAGGATACTTACGGTGATTATAGCATTACCAGCGCAACCGGAACCTGGAGCGGTAATATGAATACCAAGAAAGGCCTTACATTCATCCAGCTCCGCAATAAGACCGGCGCACATCTCAAATCTCCTGAGTTCAGCAGCAATATCAAGAGAATTGTCCTCAAGATGAACGAGAAGACAGTTGTTCGTACTATGTATGCCCTCCCTGCCGATACACAGATTCCTACTTCCGGCGACAACTACGTCTCCAGCCTCTGGGCCAACAGCCTTGGAACGGTTTCTACTAAGGGCGGAGAAGAGACGGTCGTAATGTCTGTTACCGGTAGCGCAAAGAGCTTCACTCTTATTGCCGGCAATGGTGCAGTCTATATCAACAGCATCCTCGTAATCTGTGAGAAGTAGCAAATTCATACTGGCAGTGTTTGCTGCCCTCGTTGCGACGGTCTCCTGCGAACTGATCAATCCTCAGGATCCTGGGGAGGAGGAGCAGGGCGGGACCGTCGTCTCCGAGAACAGCCTTACGCTGACCAATAACCCCGTCGGCTATGCCGCAGGAACTCAGTTCCTGGTGGTAAGTGCGAAGGCGGAATGGACCCTGTCGGTGGATTGCGGGCAGGACGTGGAGCCGTGGGCAAACGTCTCTGCCGATGCAGGCCGTCCGGGAACGCGCAAGGTCGTGATGGCCTGGGAGGCGAACGGGGAAGAGGAGTCGAGGACTTGTACGATTACCTTGGCCGTGGGCGCCGACAAAAAGTCGCTGGCCTTTACCCAGGGCGGCAAGTCGTCGGTTAACCCCCGTCCCGTCGAGGGCCTGAACCCGGATCCCGTCCCGGCGTGGCTCGAACTCCCGGCAACGAACGACCCCGATCTGTATTTCTTCACACACGACATGCAGCACGGCGGACAGACCAAGCGCAATTACTCGTTCTACCTTGATCCGCAGGCCTGCCTGGCTATTTGGGTGGCTTATCCGCTCAACAACAGCCTGGCCGGTTCGGGCAGCCGCTCAGACAGGTGGGGCCTCGATCCTAAGGTCCCTCGCGAGTATCAGCCCGTTATTTTCAGCGGCTTCAAGGGCGGGTATGACC
>JAEESD010000023.1 GCA_016286145.1 Bacteroidales bacterium
AAAAAAAGCCCATTTCAACCTGGCTGGATTCCAGCCGCTCACAAGCGCACGCGATCAGCAACATCAGAACAGAAATAACGACAATCCGTAAAACTTTCATATAGTCATGAACTCCTATTTATCTAACTCTCAAAGGTAATCATTTTCTCCAGACCCTCTAGAACTTGATAGGCAAATTGTTCGGGTGCTGCTGGTGTCCCGGAATTGAAGCGGGCGCTGTTATGTTTCTTGCAGGGACGGAGGACACCAGGCCATCGCTTTCGGCGAGGACCGAAAACCCCGCACCCTCGGAGCCAAGTGCGTTGGCTGCCACCTCTGCCGCTTGGTCTGCCCTACAGGAGCGATCGGCATATCCAAACGGGTAGCCAAGCCTAAACGTTTTTTTCTTTTGTGAAGATATATACCGCCACCGTAGGTAGAATAACCAGCAATATCAGCGAGATCTCTACCACGGCGTAAGACCCGATATAATCGACTAGTGTCTGGAATTTCAGGATTCCGTCTACAATCAAGACCAGGAAGGCAAACCATAAGACACCGAATATGGCTGCAAATTTTATTTTTCGTTTCTTCAGTTTCATCTTTTAATCATTATTCCCACTCAATAGTTGCCGGGGGTTTTGAAGAAATATCGTAGACCACGCGGTTTACTCCACGGACCTTGCGGATGATTTCATTGGAAACATCTCGGAGGAAATCGTAAGGGAGCGGAAACCAGTCGGCGGTCATGGCATCGGTTGATACTACGGCGCGCAGAGCAACGGGGTTCTGATAAGTTCGCTCATCTCCCATCACGCCGACACTCCTTACGGGGAGGAGGATTACGCCGGCCTGCCAGATGGCGTCGTAGAGATTTGTGGCCATTATCCGAGGATCCGAAGCGGACGGGAAACCCATTCCGGTACAGTCGTAACTTCTGAGGCTCCTGATAAAGATGTCATCTGCCTCCCGCAGTACGGAAAGTTTTTCTTCCGTCACCTCCCCTATGATACGGACAGCCAGAGAGGGTCCGGGGAAAGGGTGGCGGTTTATCAACTCATCTTTAATCCCCAGGGCATGGCCTACACGCCGCACCTCATCTTTGAAGAGCATCCGGAGCGGCTCGACCACCTTGAGGCTCATTTTCTCCGGCAATCCGCCTACGTTGTGATGACTCTTAATCTTTGAGGCTATACCGGGAACGCCTGCACTCTCTATGACGTCAGGGTATATTGTACCCTGGGCAAGGTAGTGGACACCATCTATTTGTGAGGCATACTTCTCAAAGGTATCAATGAAAACCCTACCGATAGCCTTGCGCTTGTCTTCCGGATCTGAGAGGCCCTTAAGCGCTCCGAGGAAATCATCGGACGCATCTGCCCCTATTACATTCAGGCCCATATCGTTGTAAGATGCCAGGACATCGCGGAACTCGTTCTTGCGGAGGAGGCCGTTATTTACAAACACGCAGGTAAGGTTGTGGCCGATGGCCTTGTTCAGGAGAACCGCCGCCACAGTCGAATCAACGCCTCCGGAAAGACCCAGGATTGCCTTGTCATTGCCAATTTCCCTTTTAAGGGCTTCTACCGTTGTCTCAATAAAGGAATCCGGAGTCCAATCACCCTTGCAGCCGCATATGCCGAAAGCGAAGTTCGAAAGCATCCTGGTTCCCTCTTCCGTATGATACACTTCCGGGTGGAACTGCACTGCGAAGGTAGGCTCGCCATCGAACTGGTAAGCTGCATTTTCGACATCTTCGGTCGAAGCGATTGCGTATGCGCCATCAGGGAGCGAAGATATGGTGTCTCCGTGGGACATCCACACCTGGGTCGTACGGTTCACGCCTTCCAGAAGGGGCGAATCCCGAAGGACTCTAAGGACAGCCCTCCCATACTCTCTAGTGTCCGAGGCCTCGACCGCCCCTCCGCCTTTCCACGCAAGATACTGCGCTCCGTAACAAATACCCAGAAGAGGGTATTTCCCGCGAATCGCACTCAAATCCACCTGGGGAGCATTGGCATCCCTGACCGAGCAGGGGCTGCCGGAAAGGATTACCCCCTTGACTGTATTGTCGAGGGACGGTATCTTATTGTACGGGTATATCTCGCAAAAGACACTCAACTCTCTCAAGCGACGGCCGATGAGTTGAGTGACTTGTGAGCCAAAGTCCAGTATGAGAATCTTGTCCATAATCTGCAACGTCAGTGAAGATCAAAGATAATCATTATCCTTTAGAGTCCTAGTTAATTTGTATATTTGCTTGTATTAAGAAACACTTCGACAACGGTGAAGAAACACTTCCTGCTTCTAATAAGCCTGATTATTGTCTCTTGCTGCCAGAATGTAAATAAGGACGCAGGCGATAAGAATCCACTGACCCTGCACTACGACCGCCCTGCCGCCTATTTTGAAGAAGCGCTTCCGATAGGCAACGGACGCCTCGGAGCCATGATCTACGGCGATCCGCAGGAAGAGCGCATCTCCCTTGGCGACATTACCCTGTGGACAGGAGAACCAGACCGGGGAATGGATCATCCCGATGTTTCAGGCCGGGACTATAAAGGCGCCGTTCAGGCCGTTCGGGAAGCTCTCGATGCGGAAGATTACCGCCTGGCGGAAGAACTGCAGAAACGCCTCCAAGGCCATCACAGCGAGATTTACCAACCGCTCGGGACTCTGATAATCAATCATGACGACTTCGGCCCCATAGCCGACTATCGGCGCGAGCTGAACATCTCCGACGCGATTGCGAGCGTCAGCTACCTACGCGATGGCAAGCCCTATACGGCCACCTACTTCGCCTCAGCCCCAGACTCCGTCATTGTCGTCCGCATTCAGTATGAGCCCGGCCTGACGGCGACCGTCCGCTTCGAAAGCCCCCAGCCAGGCCAGCGGACCCAGGACGCAACAACCCTTCGATACGACGGATATACCGCCTACCACGCCTATCCTGGCCACTACCGCAGCGGCTCCCAGCAATTTCTCTACGACCCGCAGCGCGGCATCCATTTCCGAACAATCGTCCATGGCGAAGCGCCCTCTGGCGGCACCATCACCGCCCAAACAGACGGCCTGCATATCGAAGACTGCCCGGAACTCCTTCTATACATCCTGAATTCCACCAGCTTCGCCGGCTTCGATCGCGACCCCGCCTCGCAAGGGCTTCCCTACCGGGAGCTGGCAGAGGCAAATCTCAGCCGCATCAAAGACTATCCGACTGTCTTGAAGCGCCATCAAACCGACTACCACCGCCTGTTCGACCGGGTTTCCCTTGACCTTGGTGCGACCCCGGACAGCGTCCGTTCCCTGCCTACCGACGTGCAGCTGAAACGCTATACGGACCTCGGGGAAGCCAATCCCGAACTCGAAGCCCTCTATTGCCAGTATGGCCGCTACCTGCTTATCGCTTCGTCGCGGACCCCGGGCGCGCCGGCGAACCTGCAGGGTCTCTGGAACGAGAGCATGGACCCGCCGTGGAGCTCGAACTATACGACCAACATCAACCTCGAGGAGAATTACTGGGCCGCCGAGGTGGGCGCGCTGCCGGAATTACACGAGGTGCTGCTCGCCTTCATCCGCAACCTCGCGGTGACGGGGCGCGAAACGGCCGCCGGCTTCTATGGGGCCGAAAGGGGCTGGAACCTCGGTTCGAAGAGCGACATCTGGGCGATGACCCAGCCGGTCGGGCTGGGGGTCGGAGAGCCCTGCTGGTCGAACTGGACCATGGGCGGAGCCTGGCTCGCCACCCACCTCTGGGAACACTACCTCTTCACCCGCGACCGGGCAGCGCTTGAACGCGATTACCCCGCCCTTCGGGGAGCGGCGGAATTCTGCCTCGACTGGCTGGTAGAAAAAGACGGCGAACTCATCACTTCCCCCGGGACCTCGCCCGAAAACCTGTATATAACCCCGGACGGCTTTTTCGGCGCCACTCTTTACGGCGGGACGGCCGACCTGGCGATGGTTAGGGAGTGCGTAGGGGATGCGCTTGCTGCGGCCAGGGAACTTAACGTGGATCCGGAATTCGTCGCGGAGGCGGAGGAGAAACTGGCCCGCCTGCGGGGATATCAGGTCGCGGACGACGGCTCGCTGATGGAATGGTACCGGAGAGATTTTCGCGACTGCGATCCGCGTCACCGCCACCAATCCCACCTGTTCGGCGTCTATCCCGGCCACCAGATCGCCCGGGGACCGTATGCCGACGCCGCGCTGAAGACGCTCGAAATCAAGGGTTTCGAGACCACGGGCTGGAGCTGCGGCTGGCGAATCAACCTGTATGCCCGCCTTGGGCGCCCGGGCCTCGCGTACAAGATGTACCGCCGCCTGCTGCGTTACGTTTCACCGGACGGTTACTCGGGCCCCGATGCGCGTAGGGGCGGGGGTACCTACCCGAATCTGATGGATGCCCATCCGCCGTTCCAGATCGACGGCAACTTCGGCGGCTGCGCGGGCGTGTTCGAGATGCTGCTCCAGAGCGCCCCGGACGGGACCGTCACACCGCTGCCCGCCCTTCCGGAAGCATGGCCAAACGGCTCGGTCCACGGACTGCGCACCCGCGCCGGCACGACCATCGATATGGAATGGTCGAACGGCAAGCTGACTCACTTCAAGTCGGCGAAATGACTCCCTAGAATAAATACGCTACGCCCAGGCGCAGGTTAGGGCCGTCTTTGGTGGTGATTTCTTTGACGCTGCTGTAGCGGTCCCACATACCGAAGTCCACGGATCCCCTCAGGCGAAGATGTAAAGACTTGAGAAGAATATCCGCCCCGACCGTAAGGTAGGAATACTGGCGCAGATAGTGAGTATCTTCATCATAGTTGTCCAGAGTCTCTTTATTGCCACTGATCGGATTGGTCCAATCGGTCTTCGAGCTTAAGCCCCAGGAAAAACCTGGGCCGAAGAACGGCTGCAGCGAGAGGGTCTCCGAGGCATCAAGAGAGATGTTGATAGCCATAGCGAAGCCGATATAATTCTCCCTCGCAACTGCATCTGAAGTGCCGGCATCATCCGACAGAGCCCAATGATCGAAAAAGAGGTCCATAGTATATCCGAGCCCACCAAGTCCAAGGTCGTTGTTAAACCCGAAATTGACGTAGAAACCGGGACCGGAAGTAGTGGAGTTAGTAGTAGTGCCCATCATAGTGGTGGAGCCTTTCTGCTTGGCCATAATAATACCGGCTCCGGCGTTTATACCAAGGCCGGACTCGCTTTGTGCGAAAACTGAAACGCCCATCGAAAGGGCGACTACAAGAAACAGTAGTTTTTTCATAATATTAACGGAAACTGTAACGGATAGCAAGCTGGAGGTCTGTGTGGGAAACGTGGCAGCCATCTATTGTTTTATATTCTTCTGCCTGAAGGTCGCTCAGCCCAAACCCGAGTCGGACTCCCAGCGAGACCTTCCTCAACGTGAATCCCCAGCCGACTGCGAGAGCTAAATGACTTTTCTTGAAATGGTCCGTATCGTCCGAGTCGACTACGGTCTTGGTATCTGAGCCGTTTACGGTAGTTATAGTCTCAACGTGGGTATTAACACTGCCCACAAGAAAACCGAACTGCGGTCCAGCCTCAACATACAGGGCATCACGCACGAAAGTAAATTTTGCGAGAAGCGGGATATGGATATAAGAGATCGGATATTTTGTCTTGGTATCAGTAAAAACGTGGAGGGGCATAAAGCCGGTCTCCTCTATGTGTACACTCTTTACCCGATCGTTGATACCTGTCCTCTCATAATCTACTTCAGCCGTCACGAGAAGATGTTTCATAACCGGAAGTTCGGCGAAAGCGCCTATCGTAAACTGTCCTCCAGTCATATTGGACTCCATCTTCTTGTAGGCCTCATCGTCAAAGGAAGTATCCACCGACCCGATTCCGACTCCGGCTCGGATACCATACTTAAAAGCGCTGAAATCAAGCTGGGCAAACGCGGGAGCCGCGACAAGCAGCGCCGCCAGAGCAAATAACACCCTTTTCATATTACTTTCTCGAACTATATGTAAACGAGCCGGAATAGCTCCAACCGGGGCTATAAGCACCCTTGTCGTCGGCACACATTCCGGAGAAGGCTATCATATACATTCCCATCACCTTGGCAACGGACAAGGATCCGCTTTCGAACTGGAAGTTCACGCCGGGAGCTGACGCATAGTTGTTCTTATCGAAGAAGTTGTGTCCGTTGCCTGCTTTCCAGCATACATAGACCTTAGGATCGGAGCCGTTGATATCGATGGCATTGGACGGGTTGGCAAAGGCCATCGGGTCGTCCTTGACCAGAGCTTCCCAGATATGTACCTCCAGATGGGGCAGGCGAAGACCGTCGTTCCAGGAAGTAGCCTTCCCTTCACATAGAAGAAAATAAAGCGTCTGAGCGCTCTTATACATAAATGCGGAACCCTCGTTATGAGAACCGGTATCGGTAATTGAGATGACCGTTTCCGGAGATCCCACCATAGCGGTTGATTCGCTCGCGCCGGGGCCATCTCCGTCTTTCTTGCAGGAAGGAAGCAGCGCGGCTACAAGAACCGCGACAACAACAAAACGTTTCATAATCATACTTTTTTTCAAAGTTACCGACAGTATAAAAAAGCGTTGTGGCGGAAAACACCACAACACGCTTATTTTTAATGAATTCTAATAAGGATTTGATACATTTGTCAAAGTAATGAGTTTTCTGACCATCATACTTTCGCTGCTTCTTTCAGCGCCGCGCTTTCTGAGTTACAGCGCGGCAGACGGCCTGCCATCCAACACCGTGTATGCAATCGCTCAAGACGGTGACGGCGTCCTCTGGATCGGCACAAGGAACGGGCTTGCGAGCTTCGATGGAACTACCTTCCGGAGTTGGAAGGAATACGGAAGGGTGAACGCTCTCGCAGTAGACCGGGAAGGCCGGCTCTGGGTCGGGACAGACAATCTCATTGCCGGCTCAGACCGGCAATCTTTCGGCGGGGTCATCCGTGCGCTTCACGCCGACCGCGAGGGCTTCGTATGGGCTACCGTGGGCGACAGCCTGCTGCTTAAGCTCTCGTACCACGACGGCATCATGGAGGAAGCGCGCTGCTTCTACGACAAGCGCGACTCCGAAGGCGACTACCCATATTATCAGATATATGAAGCCGCAGACGGCAGGCTCTGGCTTGCGGGCCGCCTGGTCCACAACCAGTTCGTCGGCGACAAGAATGACCCGCACATCACTCTTACCCGCTGGGAGGGTATACCCTGCAATGGCAGCTATGCCGAGACCGGCGGAAAGCTCTATTCCTTCGAGGACCATACCTCCCTTCTCCACACCTATAAGGATGGTAACCCCATCCCCCTCGGCCGCCTTCCCATCTCCCACGCCCGGCTGCTGACAGACAGCAAAGGCCGCCTTTGGGCTGCCGGTTCCTACGGCCTGGGCATAGTGGACACGGAGCACCCTGAGAATACAACGGTATTCCATCACCAGGCCGACGACCCCGCCAGCCCCTCATCCGGCGAGCTTTACTGCATCTTCGAAGACAGCCGGGGCAATATATGGGTCGGCGGCGACAACGGCCTGTCTGTTCTCTGCCCCTCACTTCAGCAAATCAAGACAATCTCCCGGGCCAACGTCACCGCCCTGATGCAAGACAGTAGCGGGAAAATGTGGGTCGGGACTGCAGAAGAGCGCGTTACCGCTTTGTACGAAGACAGGACCGGGACGGTCTACAGAGGCCTATGGAACAACACAGGCTGGGAGGTTTGGAGAAACGGGAAGATGGTCCGCAAAGACCGCTTAAGCGGTCCGCTCCCCGAAGAGCAGATTGAAGCCCGGTACCTGGACGGCGCAAACTGGATCTCCGATTTTCTGGAAGACAGAGAGGGCAGGTTCTGGGTAGTCAGTTGGGAGGGCGTAGGCCTCAACGAATGGGACCGCGAAGCCCGAAGGAGCCTGCCGCCGCGCTGGCTTAGCCCGTTCAGATACCCCTCGCCCCAGGTCGATTCCAATATCTACCTCAGCTCGCGCCTCGGCAGCCGACTTATCGAAGATGCCCGCGGAAATCTCGTATACGCCACCACCCAGGCTGGAATCAATGTTATCGATAGGCAAACCGGCCTTGTTACAAAATACTTCAAAGGTAATTCTTCGATCCCGGACGACTACGTCACCGACCTCTGCCTCGCCCCGGACGGCGCGGTATGGGCCTCCACCCGCAGCGGACTCTGGAGGATGCCCGATCAGGTCGGGCAGGACGGCGTCATTGCCGGCACCGACCGGCAATCCATATTGACCGGGATGCTGGTTCAGTCGGTGGAGGCCGACGAGAGCGGCCGCCTATGGGCCGGGACGGAAGACGGGCTATATTTCGTCGATACGGACGGGACGGTAGGCCGTGTCCCTAAGGAACTCGGTCTGCCTTCGGAGATCTTTGGCGAACACGTCTCCTGCGCCCTGGCCGATGGGTCGCTGGCCTTCGGAGGTAGCGCGGGCGCCGTGGTCTTTAATCCGGACAGCCTGCTCGCGCTAAGCGCGAAAGACAATCTGCCGCTCGCCCCGCTGGTAAGACATCGCTACCGGCTGAACGGCGGGCTATGGGCAGACGGGCGTTTCACGGGCCTGCCGGAGAACGTACGCCCGGGCCGCTACAAGTTGCAGGAACAAAGCTCCGATATTTTCGGCCGCTGGGAGCGGGGAGAGACGCTCGAGCGAGTCATCCGCATCCCCCTGCCGCTCTGGCTGCGCTGGCCGTTCCTGCTGGCGTATGCCCTGATACTGCTGGGGGCAGTGTGGACCGTTGTCAAGCTACGCGAACGGCGTCTGCTCGTTAAGGAACTGGATATGAGAAACCGCCTGTTCTCGATTATTTCCCACGACCTTCGAAATCCCGTTTCCGGGAACCGCCTGCTGGCCAGGGAACTGCTCGAGCAGGCCGACACACTTTCAGCCGAGCAGCTGAAAGAGGCCCTGACGGTGATTTCTAAGTCGGCCGACAACGCGTCCGCGCTACTGGAAAACCTCCTCCTCTGGTCGCTGAATCAGGAAGGGATGTTGAAGCCGGTGATGAGAGACGAGAATATGTTGGAGCTTGCGCGCGAAGCGGCGGACAGTGTTCTCCAGAGCGGCCAACTGATCGAGCTGGATATACCGGCCGACCTCAGCGTAAGGACCGATCGGAATATGCTCTTGACGGTAGTCCGTAACCTTCTGGACAACGCCATAAAGGCCAGTCCGGAGGGCGGGAAGGTAACGATGCGGGCGCGTGGAAAACGGATTCTCATCGCAGACGAGGGACCGGGCCTGCAGGAGTCGGGCGCCGGGTGGGGCCACGGGCTCGGGCTCGTGATTACCCGCGAGCTGCTGGATAAGCTTGGGGCGAGGATGGAAATGAATAACCGGCCGGAAGGCGGCCTTGAAATAACGATTGACCTATGATAAATGTTCTCCTGATCGAAGATTCGACCGTGTTTGTAATGGGGCTTAAACTTGCCTTGAGCTCCGCCGAGGGCTTCGGTGCCGTAGATTCGGTCGCGACCCCGGGCAGCGCCGTCTCTTTTCTTAATGCCCACCCTGAGACCGACATCGCTGTAGTAGACATTACCCTGGAGGCCGAAACCGATGGCCTTACGTTGCTGGGTATTATCAGGGACGCCTTCCCGGCAGTAAAGACGCTCGTTTTGTCCCACTACAAGAAGCCGGCTTATATCCTGAGAGCTATAACCTCGGGCGCCTGCGCCTATCTCGCAAAGGATTCTTCTCCCGAATCCATCGTTCAGGCAATAAAGAATGTAGCCTCCGGCCAATGTCTATTCTTCGGGGAGACAATCGATGCGACAAAAATCACCCGCATCTTCGGCGGGGAAGAAAAATTGCAGGCCCGCAAGCCGCAGGGCCTTACGCCCCGCGAACTTGAAGTCCTGCAACTTACAACTTCCGGTTACAGCAACCCTCAGATAGCCTCCGCGCTGGAAATCTCCCTAAACACGGTAGACAGCTATAAAGAGCGCATCAAGGGGAAGTTCGGTCTGGACAGCATAGTCGAGTGTGTCGCCCACGCTGTCGCAGACGGAATAGTAACTGCTTAATTACTTATTGGTAGTAACAGTCAGGAGGTGACCCCATCCGTTGCCGTCTCCTTCCGCTGCGGAAGAGTTAGGCATATTGGAGAGCTCAGCCCACTCGCCTGAACCGGTGAAATAGAAGCGGATACCTGTCTCGAAGGTGTCTCCCATCGGTTTGGGAGCGTCTGTAGTATTCGCTGCGGAGTTGAAGATCTCGCGTACGAGTCTGATCTCATACTCGCTGCCCGAACCCATTCCGGTAACGATATTGTCTGCGGAAACAGGTACCCAGCTACCGATTCTCTGGTGGAAATTACCTACATAGGTAGTAAATTCGCCGTTGGATGCAAGAGCGCCCTCTACGATAAAGTCATAAGCCTCGAGGAAATAGTTTGCGTAGCCTGTGGTAAACTCGCCGTCTGTGTTGATGCAAAGACGGATAGGGAGTTCCTCCGTAGCAACTGCAAGAAGTTCTTTGAGGGTTTCCTCATTGTACTTGATGTAATAGTAAACGAAATCTGCGTCTGCATAAACGCGGATCTGCTCAACGCCCTTCCAGGGTGATTCGGGGTTGTTGACGGCAGAGACGTAGGTTCCCGGGGTCAGAGCAGCCCAGTCAGCGAACTGACCGTCGATAACGATAGTCTCGGTAACTTCGGGTTCATCGTCTATTTCTTCATCGTCTACAGGACCTTTTGAAGGATTGCAGCATACTGCGGCTGCGAGAGTGGCGAAAATCGCCATCAAAGTGAATACTTTTTTCATAAATTATTTAACTAATGAATAACAGTTCACGGTATTTGGGCAACGGCCAGATGTCGTTGTCTACTATTTCTTCCAGTTTGTCTATAGGATCCCTGAGGGCAGACAGGCTTTCGGCTATTTCATAATAGGCCTGGGCTTTCGTGTATTCGTCTTCTATAGCGTCTGCCTTTCTGCAGGCCTCCAACAATTTGTCTGCAAGTTGCTGGACTTCACTTACCCAGCGGGATATCTGCTCGGTCGCGCTCAGGGCTACGGCCGCCTTCTGCTGATATGAGTCGGGATATACCTCCTTCATCATAGCGATGTTCTTCAGCAGAACATTCTGATAGGTAAGGGCAGCAGGGATGATGTGGTTCGTAGCCATCCTTCCGAGAACGCGCGCCTCAATCTGGATCTTCTTCGAATAAATATCCCATTTGACCTCATTGCGGGCTTCAAGTTCCTTAAGAGTGTAGACATTCTCCGAAGTAAACAGCTCCACCGAAGAAGGTGAGCAGAATGCCTTTATCATCTCCGGCACACGGGTCTCGGTATCCAGGCCACGGCGGGCTGCCTCCTTCTTCCACTCGTCTGAGTAACCGTTTCCATCGAAGCAGATAACATCCAGAACCGAGCGGATGATAGGCTTTAGGGTATCCATCACCGCCACCTCCAAGGTCTTCCCCGCTTCAAGCTCTACATCGAGAGCTTTCTTGAAGATGCGCAACTGCTGGGCTACCGCCGCATTCAGGACGGTCATGGCGCCGGCGCAGTTTGCCGACGAGCCTACTGCGCGGAACTCAAAGCGGTTGCCGGTGAAGGCGAAAGGCGAGGTACGGTTGCGGTCGGTATTGTCTAGGAATATCTCGGGAATTTCGACTATTCCTACGGATGTTCCCTTCTTCCCTGCTATCTCGATCGGTGTTCCCGAAGGCAACTCAACGAGCTTCTGAAGGACTTCGGTCATGGTCCGGCCAAGGAAGGCAGAGACTATCGAGGGCGGGGCCTCATTCCCGCCGAGGCGGTGGGAGTTGGTAGCGCTGGCGATGCTAGCTTTAAGGAGGGCGTTGTGGCGCTGAACTGCGGCCAGGGTATTGACGAAGAACGTCAGGAAGAGCAGGTTGCCCTTCGGGTCTTTTCCGGGGGCGAGAAGCTGGATTCCGGTATCTGTTCCGAGCGACCAGTTGTTGTGTTTTCCCGAACCGTTGATGCCGGTGAAAGGCTTTTCGTGGAGAAGGACCACAAAGCCGTGGCGGCGGGCGACGCTGTTCATTATGTTCAGGATCATCTGGTTCTGGTCGTTGGCCAGGTTGCATTCCCCGTAGATCGGGGCCATCTCGAACTGGTTGGGCGCAACCTCGTTGTGTCTGGTTTTCAGCGGAATGCCGAGCTTATAGGCTTCGATCTCGAGTTCGCGCATAAAAGCGGCGACCCGCGAAGGGATAACGGCGAAATAGTGGTCGTCCAGCTGCTGGCTCTTCGAGGAGGCGTGGCCCATCAGCGTACGGCCGGTAAGGATGAGGTCCGGGCGGGCGGCGAACAGGTCTTCGTCTACCAGGAAGTATTCCTGCTCCCAGCCCAGGTAAGAATGGACCTTCCCTACTGCCGGATCGAAGAGGCGACACAGCGGTACCGCGGCATCCGAAACGGCCTTCAGCGCCTTGATGAGAGGCGCCTTATAGTCCAGAGCCTCGCCCGTGTAGGAGATGAAAACGGTCGGGATACAGAGGGTGTCGCCCTGGATAAAAACGGGAGATGTCGGGTCCCAGGCGGTATAGCCTCGCGCTTCGAAGGTAGCCCGCAGGCCTCCGCTGGGGAAAGAAGATGCGTCCGGTTCCTGCTGGATGAGCGAACGTCCGGTGAAGGACTCGATCATCCCTCCCTTTCCGTCGTACTCCATCATGGAGTCGTGTTTCTCGGCTGTCGACTCGTTGAGCGGCTGGAACCAGTGTGTGATATGCGTAACTCCGTGCTCAAGAGCCCATTGCTTCATCCCTTCGGCCACCTTGTCCGCGATCTGCTGGCTGAGGGGCTGTCCGCCGTCGATACAGGCAGTCAGAGCCTCGAATACCTGGGGATCCAGGTACCGCTGCATCTTCTCGCGGTTAAACACAAGTTCGCCGAAGTAGGAAGACTGCCTCTCGGAAGGCACGTCCACCTCAACCGCCTTCTTATTGAAGGCTTTCTGGACTACGTCAAATCTGAGCATGGATTTATTTTGCTATTTCTCTTTCGGATGGATTTTACGATAGAATTTCACTCCATTTACAAGGGCGTTCATATCCGAACGCGGGATAAAGGCGGCGCGAACCCAGTCTCCTCGAGTTACACTGAACTCGAGCTGACGGGAGATGATAAGGCGACGGGCTGTAACCGTAACGGGCTCAAGTTCCTCTTCGCTGGGGAAACCGAAGCAGAGGCAACCCATAGTCTGCATCTGAGCACCTCTTGCGCTTTTTACGTGGGCCTTCAGAGTCTCAAGATTGGCCTGGGCCTCTTCCAGAGTTGCTCCGAGGGGGATGTAGAGGATATAGACGGGGTCGAAATTAACCTGAACTATATCAGTTCCAACTCCGAGGTGGCCTACCTGAAGATAATACTGCTGTTTGTCAGGCATATAGAATACCTGAACTTCAGCGCTACCGTCTTCGTGGTCGATGGAGACGATCTCGATGTACTGCTGAAGAAGCTTTTCAGACAAGGTCTTCTGCTGGGCAGAAGCGACGAGGGGCATCGCTACAAGAGCGATTACGGCAAGTGCCTTAAGTAAAGATTTCATATTGATGTTATTAGTTGTTAATTCCGATTCCACTAAGAGCTGCCCTGAACTCCGGCATAGGGCGCTTGGTATCGCGCTCTATGATAAGGGTTTTTAGGCCGGCATAAGGAAGGACAAGGCTGGTCGCCTGCTCTACGCTTACTTCGGGACCGAAATAAGCGGGAACGAAGTTCTCCCAGAACTTTATCGCAAGAGATTTCGGCATATGGAAGGTCTCGCTGATGAATGCCTCATCACTAAGGCAGCAGCAGACATAGACCATCGCTACGTCGAAGAGGTGATTACCCCAGCAGAAATCTCCGAGGTCGATAAAGTAACGCTTGTCGCCTACGAAGATTGCGTTGCTGTACTGGAGATCGCCGTGGATGGCGGTATCCTCGTCCGGGGTCTCGGCTATGAAGCGCCTGATCTTTTCCTTATCCTCAGGGGTGAAGAAAGGATTCTCGTCGAGGAGCCTGTAATAGCGGTCTTTTACGTTCTCGAAAAGGGTGGTATCTACGTGGGTAGCGTGGAGCTGACGACACATAGCGGCGAACTCGCTCGCATACTGACCCACCTTTTCGGGTTCATCTCCCGTAGCTCTCGAATAAGATTTCTTTCCGAGGATACGTTTGAAGCGGATTCCGTAGCGGCCATCTTCTGTAACTACATACTCTCCGGGTTCGGGGGTAGGGATGCCGATCTCATATACCTTCCTGGCAAGTTTCATCTCGTCAAGAGGCTGCTGGATCTTTCCTGGGAAATAGAGTTTGAGCATCACCGAAGGATCGGAGATGTGGTCATAGCTCTCGCCGTTGGCGCCGCCTCCGGAAAGGACATAGTCTTTGAGCGATATCTTGATTGCTTCCATATTATCTGATTTCGAACAGGTTAAGAAAACCGGTCATCATAAATACGCTGCGGATTTCCGGAGAAATGCTGCTGACTACTATCTTTCCACCCTTTTCCGCCGCCGCTTTCCGTAGGCCGAGGAAGAGTCTCAAGCCTGAACTGGAGATGTATTCAAGAGCCTTGCAATCAAGGATTACTGTTCCTGTTGTAGCCTCCTTGAGTTCCTCTATCTGAGGAGCGATCTCGATCGATGCGGGTGTATCCAAACGACCGACAAGACCTACTACGGTCTCCTGTCCTTTTTTATTGATAATAACTTCCATATTAGATATTTTTAATCATTGTCAGAATGTTTTTACCGTCTTTGCGCATATAACTGACGCTGTCCATTATGTTGCGTACGAGATGGATGCCAAGGCCTCCGATTCGGCGATGTTCCACATCGGCATTTATGTCTACCTCGGGAGCAGCAGTAGGATCGAATTCCTTTCCTTCGTCTGTCAGGATAAAGGTGAGGCGATGCGGAGTGTGCTTGAACTCAAGCTCCACCGGTCCCTCGACTCCCTCGGGATAGGCGTAGTCTATTACGTTTGCTACCGCCTCCTCAAGAGCCAGGTTGATAGCCGATGCAGTACCGGGGTCGATCCCGGTCTCGCCGGCGACGTGGTCCATAAAGCCTTCGAGGCGCGATATCTCCGAGATGGCGTTGTTCAGGTGTAGGATGTGGCCGTTTGCGCCGCCGAGGAAGTGGATGAAGAGCATCGTAAGGTCATCGCTCTGAGGAGCATCCCCAACGAATTTCTTTACTGCGGAGACTACCGCATCGAGATGGGCCTGAGCGCCGCGCCTTGTGTGGAGGACTTCGTCCATTCGCTTCATTCCGAACTGTTCGTGGGCTGCATTCTCAGCCTCGTTCAGTCCGTCCGTATACAGGAACAGGGCGTCGTCGTAGGCAAGGTCCGTCTCCTGCTCAGTGAACTCCATTCCGGGGATGATTCCGAGCGCCACGTTGGGCATCACATCGAGCTCGCGTATGTGGTCGGTAAGAATGAGCGGAGGGTTATGTCCGGCATTACAGTAGCAGAGATGACCTGTCTTAAGGTCGAGGATGCCGACGAAGAATGTGACGAACATATTGCTGTCGTTCATATCCGACATCGAATCGTTTATCGACTTGACTATCTTCGCCGCATTGTTTTCGTGGCCAGAGACTGTTCGGAACATGCTGCGGGTGACAGCCATCACCAGAGATGCAGGGACTCCCTTTCCGCTGACGTCTCCTATACAGAAGAACAGTTTTTCATCGCGGATATAGAAGTCGAACAAGTCTCCTCCCACCTCTTTTGCGGGCACCAGGCAGGCCGACATATCCAGATCGGTACGCTCCGGGAATGGCGGGAAGATGTGAGGGATCATCGACTGCTGTATATTGCGGCCGATCATGAGCTCATGTTCCATCATGCCCTTTTTCTCGTTGAGTTCGCGGTAGCTCTTCTCCTTTTCGGCAACAGCGCGAAGGATGAACAACAGCAACAGAAGACCAAGGATTGTAAGGAGGCTGACCATCAAGCCCATTCGCTTCAGGTTCCTGTAGATTTCTTCGTCGGGGATGACGATGGACATCGACCATCCGGTCCTTTCGACCGGGGCGAAGAACACCTGGCTAACTTTTCCTCCCGCCTTGATAGGGATATTGCCGGAGAGGCCGGAAAGCATCGAACGGCTGAGGCTGTCGTAATGCAGCTTATCCTCCGCCTGATCGCTGAAGTCATTGATGGACGCGCGCATAGTCAGGGTCTCGATCGGGCTGACCATAATCTGGCCCGCGCGGCTGAGCACTATTCCAAACGAATGGGGGTAGACCTGAGCGTCTTCAATCATCTCCGTCAACCACTGTAGAGATATGTCTGCGGTAACTACAGCTGCCACCTTACCGGAAGCGTCGGTTATAGGGAGAGAGTAGGTCGTCATCAGCATATTGCCGCCGCCTTCGTCGAAATAAGGCTCAGACCAATATCCGGCTCCCAACTCAATAGGTTTAGTAAACCATTCCTGTGAAGGATAGTCGTATGCTTCTGTTGCCAGCGAGGCAAATGAAATCTTGTCGCCGTCCCGGAAGGCATAAGGAGAAAACTGCCCACGTCCTTTGTAACCCGGCACCAGAGCTACTGTAGATCCTACTACAACAGGATTGTCTTCCACTATCCTTCGGGCTACTACGTGGAGGCTGTCAGGAACCTCCAGACACCACCTTGCGATCCAGACGCTGTTGCGGACTGCCGCTTCGGCCTGGTCTACTACGTCCATAATCCTGATGCGGTTGGTCTCGAGCTGGCTTTCAGCCCTCTTCTTCGCTTCCTCGCGCAGGACTTTCTGGGAGTATAAGTACTGGACTACATTAGTAGCTTCCAGGGCGAGCGCAGCTGCGAATACTATCATCAGGCCGCCCGACATTCTTTTTAGTTTATCCCCTAATGTCGACATTATTTTGCTCCGAATACCTGGTTAATAAGACTTTCAAATTCCTTGAACGCGAAGGTGTCTTCGAGTTCGCGGAGGGAATCGGCAAGGCCGCGGTAGTGCCATTCATGGTCCTTCGGGTCCTTGGCGTGGAAGATGTTCCAGAGTTCGTCGCCCTTCACGGCATAGTCGCGGGCGATGGCCCTCATGTTCGAAAGCTTGTCCCCGAGGGCGACTATCTTTGCGTCGTGGGAGGCCCTGGCGAGCCTGTCGATGGCGGCCCTTTTGCGCGAGTGCCAGCTGTCTTCTTCGCTTACTCCTTCCTCGAAGGTGTCGGACTCGTCTGCCACGAGGGAGGCTATCCTGTCTCCGAATTCGGAGCGTATCTGCTCCACGGTCACGTCAGTGTCCTCCACGGTGTCGTGCAGCGCCGCAGCGGCAAGCAGTTCCTGATCCGGAGTCATGGTTGCGACGATCTCCATCGCTTCCATCGGATGTACGATATAAGGAAAGCCCTTCCCGCGGCGCTCCGTGCCCGCATGGGCTTTCACCGCAAAGATTATCGCGCGGTCAAGGAGCTCTGTGTCAAGTGGTTTGTTAGCCATGTCACTGGTTCATGAAAGGCAGGTCTTTTGCCTGTTCTACAAGGAATTCGGCCATCATTTCATTGCTCTCGGACGGGCCGTTGAGTTCGTCGAAGAGCATGCGTATGCCTGCCTTGCCGCCGCCCCTTTTGAGGATGCAGGCAATGCAGATGTCCTGCGGCGCGATCGATGAAGCTATTATGTCCAGATCCGTCAGGCCTATCTGGTAGCAGGCTATCTGGTAGGCCCCCTCCGCGAACTCGCGGATCAAGCCTGATACATCCCCCAGGGTCTTGCACCCGAGGGCCTTGAATACGGGCAGGAACGGCATCAGCGGAACGTCCTGGATTTCGGCCTG
>JAEESD010000153.1 GCA_016286145.1 Bacteroidales bacterium
CTGTTCTCTATGTTCACAACGGTCTCGAACATAACCCTGTCACCCTCCTGGATGAACTGACCCATTGAGTGAAGGTCTGTGGTGCAGATTACGGAAGCGGGGTAGATGCCCTTGCCTTCCTTGCCCTCGGACTCTCCGTAGAGCTGTTTCCACCATTCTCCAAGGTATGTGAACTTGGGGTTGTAGCTTACAAGGATCTCCACCTTCTTGCCAAGTTCAGAGTAGAGGAGGTTGCGCATTGCGGCGTACTTCAGGGCCGGGTTTTCAAGGCTGCGCTCCTGCAGTGCGGCTGCGGTGTCCGCAGCGCCCTTGAGCATTGCGCGTACGTCGAATCCGGCCAGCACAATTGGCAGCAGTCCCACCGGGGTGAGCACGCTGTAACGGCCTCCCACATCGTCAGGAACCACAAATGTGCGGTATCCTTCCTGTGTGGAGAGGGTCTTGAGCGCGCCTCTGGCCGCATCTGTGATAGCCACGATGCGTCTTGAGGCTTCGCCCGGGTATTTCTGCTCTATGAACTGCTTCACTACGCGGAAGGCAACTGCAGGCTCCGTGGTGGTTCCGGACTTGGAGATGACAACGCAGGTAACGTTGCGGAGTTCCATCAGGTCAGTGAGCTCTGCAAGATACTCCTCGCTGAGGTTGTTTCCTGCAAAGACCACCTTAGTCGCAGGCTCCACGAAGCAATGTGAGAGGGCCTCGATCGCGCACTTAGCCCCAAGGTACGAGCCTCCGATACCGATTACTATAACGAGGTTTACACCCTTTGCTTTCCAGCAATCGCGAACCGCCTCGCAGTCTGCGACGAGCTGCTCGGGTGTCTCGTTGGGAAGAGTCTTCCATCCGAGGAAATCGTTACCTGCGCCTTTTTCGCTCTGAAGTACGTCATAAGCCTCGAGGGCCTTCTTTACATAATACTGATACTCTGCATCTTTGACAAAGGAGCTGCAGCCTCCTACGTTTACTTTAATCATATAATGGTTGTTATTTGTTTTCGTTCAAGCAAAGACAAATGTAGTGAAATAATGCGTATCTTTGAAATTATGAAACGAATAATTCTCCTTCTTGCCGCCGCTGCGGCTCTCTGCTCCTGCGGAGCTTCCAAACTCGCATCACACGCCCCTGAAAAAGTAGCTATTGTAGCTCACCGTGGATATTGGGACTGCGACCAGGCCGGCCACGCCCAGAACAGCGTCGCATCCCTTCGCGCGGCTCAGGAAGCCGGCTTCTGGGGAAGCGAATTCGACGTCCAGCTCACAAAAGACGGAATAGTAGTCTCCAACCACGACAAAGAATACGGCCCGGAGAAGATGGTTATCGCCGACTATACCTATGAAGAACTCGCGAAGTATCCCCTGCCCAACGGCGAGAAACTCCCCACTCTCGACGACTACCTCGCCCAGGGCGAAAAGTCCTCGACAACAGTCCTTGTTCTTGAATTCAAAAAGCAGCGTACAGACGAAGCTACCATCCAGCTCGTAGACAAATCGATGGAGATCGTCAAGGCCCACGGCCTCTACGACCCTTCCCGAATAGTTTTCATCAGCTTCAGCAAAGTCGCCTGCGAAAGAGTTATCGCGGAGCACCCTCAGTTCGAGGTTCAGTACCTTCTCGGAAATATCTCCAGCAAGGGTCTTAAGAAGAAAGGCTACACGGGAGCCGACTACAACGCGATAATCTACACCGCCGAGGGCGCCCTCGTCAAGAACCTCCACAAACGCGGCCTCAAAGCCAATGTCTGGACGGTAGACAAACCCGAAAAGATGCAGAAGCTCTTCCTGAAGGGCATCGACCAGATTACTACCAACAACCCCCTCGCCGCCCGCGAACTGCTCGGCGATCGCGAACTCCAACTCCCCGCCGGCAGCAAGTAATCCCCGCCCTCTTCGCCTTTTTCGCCAAGATGAAGCCAGACCACCCCTGTCAGAAGCTATTCTGAGGCATGTAGGCTGGCTTCACAGGCCTGAATCGCCCTATGAAGCCAGGTCGGGACCGCCACAGCATATTGTAGGGCAACTTGCCTGGCTTCATCTTGGCGAAAAGACCACCCACCCCCAAATAATGGCATGATTGTCAGGTACGCACATTGATCCGCAACTCTTTTTCGTCCAAACGAACCAGTGTTGCCAATTGACGGAATGTCATACGGTATTGCCGACGTAGTTGTTGGGCTAGATTTACTCGTTGAACTGCATTTAGACGGCGTGGATCCCTTGTTCCAAATATTGTTTTACACAAATCTCCGCATAGAGACCTCGCTTCTAAATCTTCCAACGTGACACCGTGATAAGCAGACATAATTCTTCGCAACTCTTCTTCTCTTGCCTTGGAACTTGCCGTAAATACCCTGAATCTGTTGTGGCTGCGGTAGATTTCCTCGAAGCGCGCAACATCAACATAGTTTGAGGGAAGTATCAGACCATTACATATCAGCCAGTCATCGGGTAGTGTCAGTGTTCTCGAATGAACTATTTCTCTTTGTTCAGTTCTGCCAAGGTTATCAAAGCGGACAGGCTCTTGGATTACCCCGTTGTCATCAAAATACCATACTGGAATGTGATTTTTGTCGCGAAAATACATCGATCCTGTACCCCAACGATAGTCGTAGAACATAACCGGCTTGCCGTCTTTTGTGGCTTGGATAATGGTGTATGCGGCTACATTCAGGAGATATGCCTCAGTGTCTATCGGATATAATTCAAAATCGAGACATAATTCATTCCCTTTTTTGCGAGTGCGCGAAGCACTATGGCGGTAAAGACTCTCGTATTTGTCTTTAAAAGCAATGCTATCTGATTTAGTTGCCCACAACAAATAATGCCCGTGGCTTTCTTCGATAGAGAATGAAACAACCACGGCATCAGTGTTAGCCGCGCAGACCCCCACAAGGTTAAATGCAGCACGGAAGTCGGCTTTACAAGTAATGAAATTCCTGCTCTCAGGCCCGTCGCCGCACAGATGATAAAATTGTTTGTTTTCCATAGTTCAATAAAATTACCAGCCCAAAGATGTCCATTCTTCCCGGTAATAGCAAGGAATTTCGGAGGATTATCGGTATCTTTGAAGATATGAAAAGAATAACCATCCTCCTTGTCGTTTTTCTCGTTGCGTCGTGTACAAAAACGCCACAGCTGGAAAGACGGTACGAAGAGTTGCCCCTGGGAGCCATCAAGCCGGAAGGCTGGCTCAGAGAAACACTCATTCGTCAGCGCGACGGGATTACAAAAAATCTCGACGAAACCTACCCTCAGGTAGTCGGCCCGGACAACGGCTGGCTCGGTGGAGAAGGTGACAGGTGGGAACGTGGGCCTTATTGGGTCGACGGAATGCTGCCGCTCGCCTATATCCTCGACGATGATGAACTAAAGGCGAAGGCGCAGAAATGGGTGGATTGGACGCTCGAAAATCAGCGCGAAGACGGTTTCATCGGCCCGGACAAAGGCTACCCCTATGTTGAGGGCCTGCAGCGTGGCATGCCTCTGGACTGGTGGCCGCGGATAGTGATGCTGAAAGTTCTTCAGCAGTACTACAACGCAACCGGCGACCTT